>JBJTRZ010000492.1:0-12106 GCA_046076415.1 Armatimonadota bacterium | reverse complement strand
GTGTCGCAGACGGATATCGTGCCCGATTCCAGGCGCGCGACGAGGCCGGTGTGGCGCCGGCGGCGCTGGTTCTGGTGGGCGGGGATGCCACCATCGGTTTCGCTTCCCCCGATCCGGAGCGGGTGGCGTGGACCGTGTACGCCCAGGCACCCGTGGTTTTGTGCGCGCTCGCGGTCCCCGACGGCAGGATCATGGTGCCCAACGCCGCCTGGTTCGGCGTCCTCGGCTACGCACCCGAAGAGGTGGAGCGCCGTCCCCTCCTGGATTTCGTGTTGCTCGAGGATCAGGAGATCGTGGCCGCGGCTCTGGCGCGGCCGTTGTCGGACCCCGCCGAACGGCGATTCACCGCGCGTTTCAAGACCGCCCGCAGCGATGTGCGCCACTTGGAGTGGACCGCGCGTCCGGAGGATTCGTATTTGAACGCGGTGGCGCACGACGTCACCGCGGCGCGGATCGCGGCGGCGGCGATGCGGCGCGAGGTTTACCGGGACCCGCTCACCGGACTGCACAATCGGCGCTACATCGAGGACCAATTGGCCGCGGTTGCGGGCGACGGTTCCGAAGCGCCGTCGGCGCTGCTCTTCGTCGACCTCGACCGGTTCAAATCCATCAACGATGCGTGCGGGCACGAGGTCGGCGACGCGGTGCTGCGCGTGGTGGCCCGGCGCCTTGAAAACACGCTGCGCGGCGAGGAAGTGGTCGCGCGGCTGGGCGGGGACGAATTCCTGGCGTTGTTGCCGCGCATCGCCGCTCCCGGCGATGCCGCGATCGTGGCGCGCAAACTCATCGACGCGCTCCGGGAGCCGTGCCGCATCGACGGACACGAGTTCGTGGTGATGGCGTCCGTGGGGATTGCGATCGCGCCGCTGCATGGTCGCAACCCGCAGGAATTGGTCCGGAAGGCGGATGCGGCCATGTACTCCGCCAAGCGCGAGGGGCGGGGAGGGTACGCGCTCTGGGAGGAGACTCCGGGCGGCAACCTCGATCCGATGGACCGGCTTCGTTTCGAGTCGCGCCTCGGCCAGGCGGTCGAGAATGGCGAGCTGGTGCTGCACTACCAACCGCAGTACGCGGCCGACGGCACGACCCTGCGCGGCTTCGAGGCGTTGATGCGCTGGCAACCCGATGGGGCCGAGATGATCCCCGCCGGGACCTTCCTTCCCCTCGCCGAGGAAATGGGGCTGTTGATCCCCATGGGCGACTGGGCGTTCGGAGCGGCGTGTCGCCAAGCCAGCCAGTGGAGCGGTGCGGACGATCGGTTCGTGATGTCGGTGAACCTGTCCGCCCGGCAGCTTTCCGATCCGCATCTGGTGGACAAAGTGCGCCGGACGCTCGACGAGACCAAGGTGCCGGCAAACCGGATGGAGCTCGAGCTTACCGAGACGGTGCTCGCCAAGGGGGACGAGCAGGTCCGATCGACGCTCGCCGCGTTGAGGGACCTCGGAGTTCGGCTTTCGGTGGACGACTTCGGCACGGGCTACGCCAACTTCGCGTATCTGGCGAACCTGCGCCTCGACCGCCTCAAGATCGATCGAAGCCTGGTCAACAATGTCGACCAAAGCGAACAGGACTCCGCGGTGGTCCGCGCCGTGGTGGATCTCGCCCATACGCTGGGCATGGAGGTCGTGGCCGAAGGGGTCGAGACCCGCGAACAGTACGAGCACCTGGTTTCGATTGGGTGCGACATCATCCAGGGCTACTATTTCAGCAAGCCGCTGCCACCCGCGGAGGTCCACCGCCGCCTCGCCGCAGGCCCATCCAGCGACACCTGATGGGTTGGGCGCGAGCGCGTACCGGGCCGCTCAGGGAGTCTTGACGATCCGCAGTTGGGTCGGTTTCTCGATCAGGATTTGCGGACGTTCGCGGTACAGGCCGATCTTTCCCACGACGATCACCTGCTTGCCCTCGAGGCCGCGCAGGTCCGGGAACGCGCCGAAGTGTTGGGATTTCACGCCCACCGTGATCGCGTCGCGATAATTGCGCGCGAAATTGAGCAGCACGATCGATCGGCTGTCCGGGCGGAAGACGGAGACCACCTTGCCGACCACGGACGTTTCCTTGTCGGCGCGCTTGCGCAGGGCGTCGATATCGGCGGCCCCGACCGCACCCAAGGCCGACACCTCGTTCGCCGAAACCGACGCGAATTCGATGTCCTTGCGCGCCACTTCATGCTGCGCCTTGCGGGGCGTCGCGGGGGTGGATCCGGGCGCGTCCTGGGCGGGCGCGGGGCTTCCAAGGGCGAGCAGCGCGAAAGCGGCTTGGATGGGGAAAAACGTTCGGCGTGGCATGCCCGGCATTGTATCGGCCCATCCGAGCCACGGCAGGGCAGGAAAGCCTCGGTTCTCCGTCGAATCGCCGCGATGTCATTCCGCCCGGAGGTACCTGCCCCATGCGTCTCCAGACCGTTCTCTCCCGTCGTTCCCTGCTCCCCCTCGCCGCCGTCGTATTGCTGGCCGGCTGTGGTGATTCCGGCAAGTCCGGCGCCGGTTCGGGCGCTCCGGCGAAGATCGACGGCCCGACGATCGCGGTGATTCCCAAGGGCCTGACCCATGTGTTCTGGCAGTCCGTCCATGCCGGTGCCGACAAGGCGGGCGCCGAGGTCAAGGTCAACATCAAGTGGGACGGTCCCCAGAAGGAATCCGACACGTCGGGCCAGATCGCGGTGGTCGAGAACGCCATCGCGAGCAAGGTCGACGGCATCGTGTTGGCTCCGCTGGACAAGGCGGCCCTAGCCAATGTGGTGAAGAAGGCCAAGGAAGGCAATATTCCGGTCGTCATTTTCGACTCCGCCATCGACCTTCCCGACACCGAATACGTTTCGTTCGTCGCCACCGACAACAAAAAGGGCGGCGAGCTCGCGGCCGACCGCATGGGCGAGATCCTCGGCGGCAAGGGCAAGGTGGTCGTGGTGCCCAACCAAGCCAACTCGGCGTCCACCATGGACCGCGAGGAAGGCTTCGAATCGCGGATCAAGGCCAAGTTCCCGGGAATCAAGCTCGTGCGCAGCAACTACTGCAATTCCGACCGTTCCCAGGCGCTCAAGGTGATCGAGGATGCGCTCACCGCGAATCCGGACGCCGCGGGGGTGTTTGGTTCGTGCGAGCCGTCGGCGGTCGGGGCGCTTCAGGCGATCAAGAACCGCAATCTG
The DNA here is from genome assembly GCA_046076415.1 of Armatimonadota bacterium. Taxonomy (GTDB): domain Bacteria; phylum Armatimonadota; class Armatimonadia; order Armatimonadales; family Armatimonadaceae; genus CAIRTT01. The sequence continues at coordinate 8,958 of JBJTRZ010000492.1, read as the reverse complement.
GCCGGCAAGGTCAAGGTGATCGGTTTCGACATCACCGACCAGCTCGAGGATGCGGTGGTGGCGGGAACCCTCGACGCGTTGGTGATTCAAAATCCCGAGAAGATGGGTTACGAGGGCGTCAAGGCCGCGGTGGAGGCCAAGCAGGGCAAGACTCCGGCCAAGGTGATCGACACCGGCGTGGTCTTGATGACCAAGGAAAACATGGAAACTCCCGATGTCAAGGCCGTGCGCCCGCCGCGCGGCAAGATGAACTGATCCGGGTTTCCGCGACAACCGCATGGGCGATCTCCTCGAACTCGTCGGCATCCGCAAATCCTTCGGCAGCGCGGTGAAAGCCCTGCGCGGCGTTGATTTCCGGGTCGGCGAGGGCGAGGTGGTCGCCCTTTTGGGGGAAAACGGCGCCGGCAAATCGACCTTGTTGAAGGCGATCACCGGCAGCCAACCACCCGACGAGGGCGAAGTGCGTTGGGCCGGCCAGCCGGTGGTGCTCGACACGCCCGCCCGGGCCCGTGCGCTCGGGATCCGGATGGTCTATCAGGAGCTCAACCTCGCGCCCCATCTGAGCGTTGCCGCCAACATCTGCCTCGGGTCCGAACCGCGACGTCGCGGATTGCTCGACCACGGAGCGGCGCGGCGCCGGGCGAAGGACGTGCTCGACGCCAACGGATTCGACATCGACCCCGATGCGTTGGTGGGCGCGCTCGGACCCGCGCAGCGCCAGTTGGTGGAGATCGCCAAGGCGCTTGCCGAGGACGCGCGCCTGTTGCTGCTCGACGAACCCACGAGTTCGCTGGGCGAACAGGAGATCGAGAACCTTTTCCAAACGTTGCGTCGCTTGCGGGAGCGCGGCCTCGGCATTGTTTATGTGAGCCATCGCTTACCGGAGTGTTTCGCGATCGCCGATCGGTTCGTGATCCTGCGCGACGGCGAGAAGGTGTACGAGGCGGCCACCGCCGACACCGATACGGCGACCGTGGTGCGCTGGATGGTGGGCCGCGAGCTCTCGGATTTCTACCCGCGCGCCACGGTGGACCCCGGTCCGGTGCGCCTCGCGGTGGATCTGCCGGGGATCCGCTTCGATGCGGCGGCGGGCACGGTGGTGGGAATCGCGGGTCTCACCGGTTCGGGCCGGTCTCGCTTGCTGCGCACCCTTTTCGGCATGGAAACGGGCGCGGGTTCCGTGCGGGTCGATGGCGCTCCGCTCGTGCTGGGCAAGGGTGCGTCCGCGGCGATTCGGCTGGGGGTGGGTTTGCTCACCGAGGATCGCAAGAAGACCGGTTTGGCGTTGCCGCTCTCGGTGCGATCCAACACGACGCTTGCGGCGCTGCACAAATTGGCTCCGGGGCCGTGGATGTCGCACGCCGCGGACCGCGCGGCGGCGGCGGTCCAAGTGGAGCGATTGCGCGTGCGCACCGCGTCGGTGGAAACCCCGGTGGGGACCCTTTCGGGGGGCAACCAACAAAAGGTGGTGCTGGGCCGCTGGCTGCACGCCGGGTCGAGCATCCTGCTGTTCGACGAACCCACGCGGGGCGTGGACGTGGGAAGCAAGGTGGAGATTTACGAGCGGATCAACGAGGCGACGCGAACCGGCGCCGTGGTGGTGCTCGTATCCTCGGAGCTTCCCGAGTTGCTCGGCATGAGCGATCGCGTCCTGGTGCTCCATGGCGGCGGATTGGTCGCCGACCTGCCCCGGGCGGACGCCACGCCCGATCGCGTGCTGCACCTCATGATGACCGGCCGGGATTTGCCCGCGCCGGATTCCGGATCCTGACCCATGACCCTCGCCAAACGCCTCCTTCCCGCCGTCTCGCTGGTCCTCCTGTGCGTGTTCTTCGCCATCAAGTCGGAGCCGTTCCGCACGGCGGACAATCTGTTCAACATCGCGGGACAGAACGCGTGGCTTTTGATCGCGGGCATGGGCATGACCGTGGTCCTGCTTGGATCGGGCATCGACTTGTCGGTGGGTTCGGTGATGGCGTTGTCCGGCGTGGTCGCCGCCCATGTCATGGTGCGCTCGGGCCTGCCGGTGCCGGCGGCGATCGTGCTGGGGCTCGCGGCCGGGGGAGCGGCGGGAGCGGTGAACGGCGCCTTGGTGACGCGATTGCGGGTTCCCGCGTTCATCGCGACGCTGGGCATGCTCCTCGTGGCCCGCGGAATCGCGCTGAAGGTGGCGGGCGGAGTGACCGTGGATGGAACCCCCGACGCGTTCGGGCAGCTCGCCAATGCGCGTCCCTTCGGGGTGCCGGTGCCCTTGCTGCTCACCGTGCTCGTGGCCGCGTTCACCGCGTTCCTTTTGCACTACACAAAGTTCGGTCGCCATATCCAGGCGATCGGGAGCAACGCGGAGGCGGCGCGGGTATCCGGGGTTCCCGTCGAGCGGGTGCAACTCGGAGCGTACGTGCTGGGAGGTTGCCTGGCGGGTTTGGCGGGCCTGGTCGAGGCCGCACGGCAGGGGTCGGGCAATCCGACGAGCGCCGAGGGCTACGAACTCGATGTCGTGACCGCGGTGGTCGTGGGGGGTGCGTCGCTTTCGGGGGGCGAAGGCCGTGTGAGCGGTACCATTCTGGGCGCCCTGCTGGTGGCGGTGTTGCGCAACGGCCTGAACCTGCTCGGGGTGGAGCCGTTCCTGCAGAAGGCCTACATCGGGGTCTTGATCATCGCCGCGGTGGCGTTCGACCAATGGGCGCGGCGCAAGGGCGCCGGCTGACGGTTCGCGGAGCCGTTTCCACGCGGTATCCGCCACCAAGGGGATGCGCCCGGCGGCGCGGTGCGATTCGCTGGTCGGCGATGTCCTCCGGTTCCGGTCAAGCAAGTCCTTCCCGAATCGTGCACGGGAGGCGCCGAGCATGAAGGCGCGCGCCCTGCTCGTGCCCGCCGTGGCCGGTGCCGTTGCCTTTGTCGGCGCCGCGCTCTGGCTGCGCCGCCCTCCCGCGCCGATGTCCGTCTCGACGGCGGTTGTCCGATTCGATCCCCTGGAAGTTCCGTGGAATGTCGAGGGGGAGACGGTGGCGAAGCGCGTGGCGGTGGCGCCGTTGCTCGCGGGCAGGACGACGCGAATCCGGGTGCGCGAGGGTGAACGGGTGGCGCGGGGCGCGATCCTCGCCGACTTGGACGCCCGCGCCGAGGAGGATGCGCGTGCCGAGGCGGAGGCTGTGCGCGACGCTGCGTTGCTCGAACGCGACCGGGCCGCCACGGCATGGACGTTGGCGCGCCGCGGCGCGGCCGACCGGCTGGGCACGGCGAAGTCCCAGCTTGCCGAAGCGTTGTCGCAGGTACGCCGCGTCGAGGCCCCTCCTTCCGCGGATCGGGTGGATGAGGGCGAACATCGGGTGGCGGGACTGCGTGCGGTCGAGGCGGAGGCGGCCCGGGAACTATCCCGATTGCAGGGTCTGTTGTCCGAAGGGGCGATCGCGCAGGCGCAGGTGGACAAGGCGGTCGCGCGGGTGGGTGCGGCCACCGCGGAGCGGGAGGCGGCGGAGGCGGCGCTGGACGCGGTGCGTGCGGGGGCTTCGACGAGCGAACGCGACGTTGCCCGGTCGGCGGTGGAGGTCGCGCGGCGCCGTTTGGTCGAGGCCGAAGGCGCGTTGCTCGAGGCCGAATCGCGGGGAGATCAGGTGCGTTCGGCGGAGGCGGGGGTGCGCCGGGCCGAGGCTGCGCTGGCGCGCGTGCGCCTGGAACGTTCCGAACGGGTGGTGCGCGCCCCGTTCGCCGGCGTGATTGCGCGGGTTCGCGTGGATCCCGGAGGGCTGGTGGGCCCGACGGCGCCGTTGGTCGATCTGTTCGATCCGACGACCCTGCGCGTGGAGGCGTCGGTGCCCGACGACCAGGCGGGCTACGTGCTGGTGGGTGCGCGGGCGACGGTTTCCGCGCCATCGCTGCCGGGGGTGCGCATTCCGGGGCGGGTGGTGCGCGTGGCGCCTGCGGCCGAGGTCCGCGGCGACACCGCCGGGCACGTGCATGCGGTGCGGGCGACCGTCGCGCTTGGGCCGCGGCCCGCGGGACTGCGTCCCGGCGTGGAGGTGGACATCGAGGGGGTTTGGCGCGCGCCCGTTTCCGGGGCCCGCGTCCCCGACGACGCGGTCGGAGCCAGCGCGGACGGGCCCGTGGTTTGGCGGATCCATCAAGGAAAAGTTTGGCCGATTCCGGTGCGGTTGGGACCGTCCGGGGGAGGTTGGACCCGGGTGCGCGCGGCGCTTTCGGATGGGGACCGGGTGGTGGTGCGCGGCAAGGAAGGCCTGCGTGCGGGGATTGCGGTTCGCGCGGACGACCGCCGGTGACGTTCGTGTCGTCGCCCATTCTGGAGGCGAGGGGTCTCGGCCGTGTTTTCGGGGCTGGAGCGGCGGCGGTCACGGCGTTGTCGGATGTGGATTTGACGATTCCACGCGGGGAATTGGTGGTGCTCCTCGGTCCGAGCGGTTGCGGGAAGAGCACGTTGCTCAATCTCGTGGGGGGCCTCGACACGCCCACCGCGGGGTCGTTGGTGTGCGGCGGCGTGGATCTTTCGAGGGCGAGCGAGACGGAGCGCACGCGGTACCGCCGCGACCGGATCGGTTTTGTTTTCCAATTCTTCAACTTGGTGCCAACGTTGACCGCACGTGAGAATGTGGCGCTCGCGGCGTCGTTGTCGGAGGTTCCTCGATCGGTGGACGACGTGCTCGAGGCGGTGGGTTTGGGCGCGCGGGCGCGGCATTTCCCGGGGGAACTCTCCGGGGGCGAGCAGCAGCGGGTCGCGCTCGCCCGGGCCTTGGTCAAGAATCCCCCGATCCTCTTGTGCGACGAGCCGACCGGCGAACTCGATTTCGAGACCGGGCGCACGGTGTTGTCGCTGCTGCATCGTATCCACCACGAACAGGGCCAAACCGTGTTGCTCGTGACGCACAATGCGGCGATCGGCCGGATGGCCGATCGCATCGTGCGCCTGCGCAACGGTCGTATCGTCGCCGACGAGCGGGTGACCGCGCCGGTGCCGCCCGAAGCGTTGGAGTGGTGAACGTGGGGCCGTGGCGCTTGCTGGCCCGCATGGCGGTGCGCGATATCCGCGCGTCGGCGGGGCCTTGGGCCGCGATCGGCGCCGTGATCGCCCTCGGCGTGGCGTTCCACGGCGTGGCATGGCAGGCCTACCGCAACCTCGACCGCACCTACTCGGCGTCGTACCGGGCCCTGCGTTTCGAGGACTTTCGAATTCGGGTTCCCGGAGCGCCCCGTCGCGTGGTTACCGAATTTCGCGCTCTGCCGGGCGTCGCCGCGGTGGTCGGTCGAATCGAGGAGGATGTCGCGATTCGGCTTGGCCGTCGCGGGTCGGCGCCGTTGGTGGGGCGACTGATCGGCATCGAACCGGGAGCGCAGGGCGTCAACGCGTTGTCGTTGCGGGAGGGCCGTTTTCCGGAGCGGCCGATGGAGCGGGCCGTGCTCGTGGAGGCCTCGTTTGCTCGGCACCACGGCTTGCATCCGGGCGGAACGGTGGTGGTCGAGCGTTCCGGGACCCGCACCGACTTGCGCATCGCGGGGATAGTGGCCAGCCCGGAATACGTGTACGTGGTGCGGAGCCGTCAGGACATTCTGCCGTCTCCCGATGCGTTCGGCGTGCTCTTCGTGCCGGAGGGGACCCTGGGACGTTTGGTGGGGCGTGCGGGAAGGATCGACGCGATCCATGTTCGGATGGGCGACGCCGGCCTTCGTGAAGCGGCGATCGGGGCGATGGCCCGCCGCCTGGCCCCGTGGCGACCGGAAGTTCCGGAACGTCGCGAGGATCAACCGAGCCATCAGTTGCTGCAGCAGGATGTGGATGGCTTTCGGGGTTATTCGGTCTTGTTTCCCGCCCTTTTCCTTGCCGTGGCGGGATTGACGTTGGACACCTTGTTGACACGGCAGGTGGCTGCCGGGAGGGCTCGGATCGGACTCTTGCAGGCGCTGGGCTTCGGTCGTGCGGGCATTGTCGCGACGGTGGTGTGCGGACCAGTGCTGGTGGGAATGGCGGCGTCGCTCACCGGTTCGGTGTTGGGCGCGTGGCTGGCGCGGGTCTTCACCGGCTTTTACCTAGAGCATGTTTCGGTGGCGGTGCGGGTGGTCGACACCGAGCCGGCGACCGTGGCGATGGGTTGGAGCGTGGGGCTCGGACTGTCGATCGGTTCGTCGCTGCGGCCCGCGCGCCATGCGGCCCGCATCGCGCCGTCCGAGGCGCTGCGTCCACCTGCTCCGGCGGCGGCCCGCCACTTCCTTCCGGACCGTTGGATTCCGGGTCTGCCATGGGGAGCGCGCATGGCGCTGCGCAATTTGGCTCGCCAGCCGCGGCGCACGGTTTCGACGCTCGCCGGCGTGGTGGCGGGTTTGGTCCTGATCATCGTGGCGCAAGGGCTTTCCGACACCGTGGATTCCTTGATGGGAACCTTGACCTCCACCGTTTTCCGCGAGGACTTGCGGGTCGACTTCGGGCGAGCCGCCTCGGGCGGGACGCTCGAGCGGGTGCGGCGTTGGCCGGGTGTGGAATGGGCGGAAGGGGAATCGGGTTGGTCGGTGGAGTTTCGCCACGCGGGAATCGTGCGGGAGGGGATGGCTTTGGGCATCGCCCCGGGCGCGCGGTTTCGACGGGCGGTGGACGCGTCCGGTCGGGCGATCGCCCCCGGCGAGGGTTCGGCGCTGTTCGGGGCGGCGCTGCGCGCGCGGCTGCGGCTCGCGGAGGGCGACTTGGTGGAGTTCCGGGTCTCGCCTTCGGAGGAGGATCGCGAGCCTCCGTGGCGGACGGTGCGGGTGGCGGGGTTTCCCGAGGACCCGGTGGGGACGGTGGCGACGTTTCGGAGGGAGGACCTGCGCCGGGCGGTGGGGCGGCGGGCGGGCATGACGGCGGGTTCGGTGGGCACGATTCGCCTGCTGGTGGCTCCGGAATGGCGGGGCGAGGTGCGGCGACGGTTGGCGGACCTCGACGGGGCGGTTTCGGTGACGGCGAGCGCGGATCTGCGCGCGAAGATCGACTCCATGATGCAACTGATGCGTCGCTTCACCGGGGCGATGCGCTGGTTCGGTTTGGCGCTGGCGTTCGCGGTTGTTTTCAACACGGTGACCGTGAACGTGTTGGAGCGGGAGATGGAGGCGGCGACGTTGCGCACGATCGGGATGGGGAGGTTGGCGCTGGCGGGGATGTTGCTCGCGGAGAATGTCGCGCTGGCTGCCTGCGGATGTCTGGCGGGCATGCCGCTCGGAGTGTCGGCCGCCAAGGCGTTCCTGCTCGCCGCGCAAACCCCGGAGCAGATGGAGTTGTTCGCGATGGTGCCGGTGGTTCGCCCCGAAACCCCTTGGAGCGCCTCCCTTTCGTTGATGCTGGCCGTGGCGGCGGCGGCGGTGCCTTCGCTGGTCCACTTGGGGCGGCTGGATTTGGCGGCCGCCGTGAAGCGCGTGGCGCGGTGAAGCGATCGTGGTGGCAGGTGCCGGCTCGGGGCGTGGCGTACGGTGGGTTAGGTATACCCAGATGAAAAAACTGCTGTTCCCCGCCGCCGTGGTCGCCTTGGGCTCGGTGGCCGTCGCCACGGTCGCGCCGCGCCTTGCACCGACCACGCCGGTCGGCGAGTTCGAAGGAAACGGCGGGGAGGCGGCGGTGTTGCCGACGAACCAAACGACGACGCCCGCGGGTACGACGGTTCGGTTCGATCTGGACAGACCCAAGGATGCGGCATGGTCTCCCGACGGCGCGCGTCTCGCGGTGCTCGGCCAGCGCGGGGCGACCGTGCTGGATGGGGCGGGGACGGCGGTTGCGAAGGTGCCGTTTCCCACGGGGCCCCTCGGGATTGCGTGGCTGCCGACCGGTGATCGGATCGTGGCATCGGGCAAGGACGGCCGGGTCTTGGTGTTGCGGATGGATGCGGGCGGGTGGCGCAAGGAGTCCGAGATCGTGCTCGACGCGGTGGGGCCCGCTGGCGAGCCCGATGTGGCGGCGGGCACGGCGGGGCGCGGTCGTGAGCGCAACGATCCCCAGGTGGCGGGTTTGGCGGTGCACCCGGACGGTCGCCGCCTATACGCCGCACTGGGAATACGCAATGTCGTGGTGGAGGTGGACCTGACGGCCGGCCGGGTGGTGCGGGGAACGCCGGTGGATACGGCTCCCTACCATGTGGCCCTTTCACCGGACGGCGGGCGATTGGCGGTGTCGTGCCGGGGCGGTTCGGTGGCGGCGGACGGGGAGTTGTCGGCGCCGTCCGCCGGAACTCGGGTTCGGGTGGATCCCACCACCGACGCGGCGTTGTCGGGCTCGGTTTCGTTCGTGGACACCAACACGATGCGGGTTGCGGCGACGGGCCTCGGCGTTCGACAACCGTCGGGAATCGCATTCGCGGCGGACGGCGCGACCGCGTGGGTGGCGGGGAGCGACGACGATACGCTCGCGGGCTTTTGGGTGGCCGATGGCGTCCGGGTGCGCTCGATCGACCTGCGGCCCAAGGCGGATCCGGGCTACGGGCAGATTCCAACGTCCGTGGTGCTGGACGCCGGGGGAACCCGGGCGTGGGTGGCGTGCGGAGGCGCGAACGCGGTGGTGGCGGTGGATTTGACGCGGGGGCGGGTGGTTGGTCGGGTGCCAACCGGTTGGTTCCCGATCGCGCTCGCCGGGCGGCCCGGGGGCTTGGCCGTGGCGTGCACCAAGGGCACGGGGGGGCGGGTGCGCCGCGCCGATGGCGCGTACGGGGTGCATTCGACACGTGGATTGGTGCAGTTGCTCGGTTCGGCGGAACTCTCGGATCGCGCGGTGCGCGATGGGGATCGGCAGGTGGCGCGCAACAACCGCGAAGGGATGCGATCCTTGGCCGCGCGGCGCGACCGGGCACCGGTGCCCGTACCCGAGCGTGTCGGCGAGCCCTCGGTCTTCAAGCATGTCGTCTTCATCGTCAAGGAAAACCAGACCTACGACTCGATGCTCGGCGACCTGCGGCCCGGCAACGGCGATCCGCGGTTTTGTCTTTTCCCCGAGGAAGT
>JBJTRZ010000491.1:0-2698 GCA_046076415.1 Armatimonadota bacterium | reverse complement strand
GCCGACGCAAGGTGCGCATGATCCGCGAGGGGTTGGAATCGGAGGGCTTCGCTCCGGAATCGACGGCCCGGATCCACGCGCCGATCGGTCTCGATATCGGAGCCCGCACTCCCGAGGAAATCGCCCTCGCGATCGCGGCGGAATTGGTTTGCGTTCGACGTCGGGGCTCCGCCGCACATCTCCGACCGGGGTAGAATGGCCCATGCCCCTGACCCTTCCCGTGGCCACCCATGAGCGGCTCGAGCACTTTCACAGGGGAGTGAGGCGCAACGTGGTCGAGTCGTTGCGCGAAGGCAGCCCGGCCGCGGCGGCCGGAGTGGCGGTCGGCGATCAGATCCTCACGGCCAATGGCGCATTGCTGCACGACATCGTCGATTGGAAGTACCACACGGCGGGCGAACAGGTCGAACTCGGGTTGCTTCGGGACGGCGAAACCGTGCAGGTGCTGTTCCGCAAAGGCTACGACGAGGATCCGGGCATCGTCTTCAACGACGACCTTTTCGATCGTCTCCACTTGTGCAAGAACAAGTGCGTATTCTGTTTCCTCTACCAGCAGCCCAAGGGCCTTCGTCCGAGCCTTTATGTGAAGGACGATGATTTCCGCCTGTCGTTCCTCCACGGAAACTACGTCACTCTGACGAACCTCAAGGACGGGGAACTCGATCGGATCTGCGAACAGCGCCTCTCGCCGCTCTTCGTTTCGATCCATGCCACGGATCCCGAGGCACGTGGCCGAATACTGGGGCGTCCCGGCGAGGAGCCGATCCTTCCGCTGTTGGACCGCCTCGCGGACAGCCGCATTCAGATCCATGGGCAGATCGTGTTGTGTCCGGGTTACAACGACGGTGAAATACTCGAGCGTACAATCCGGGATTTGGCCGAGCGGCATCCGTCGGTGCGTGGCACCTACGGCGGAATCGTTTCCGTTGCCGTGGTTCCGATCGGAATCACCCAGTTCCGGGAACGATTGGCTCCGGTGGAGATCGTCTGTCCGGATCAAGCCCGCGCGGTTCTGGATTGGTGCGAAGCCCGCAGACGGGAATACCTGCCGACCCTCGGGACGCGTTTCGTTTATCCCAGCGACGAGTTCTACCTGAACACGGGAGTCGCCGTGCCGCCGCGATCGCATTACGAGGGGTTCCCGCAACTCGAGGACGGAGTGGGGCTCGTTCGGCTGTTCCTCGACGATCTCGAGAAGGTGCGTCGACGCTTGCCCAAGGCGAGCGCAACTCCGGGATCGTTCACGTTCGTGACCGGGGAAATTGCCGCTCCTCTTGTGGAGCAACTCGCCGCCGCCCTCTCCCGGGTCGATGGAATCCGGGTGAATGTCCTTGCGGTGCACAACCATTTCTTCGAAGGAAACATCAATATCGCCGGTCTGGTGGTTGGTTGCGACATTGTCGCCGCTGCGCGGGATTTCCCCATGCACGACACCGTGGTGATTCCCTCGGTGATGCTGCGCGATGGCGAAGCGGTTTTCCTCGATGAAATGACGGTGGATGCCTTGTCGGACGCGCTGGGTCGTCCGGTGCTGGTCGTCGAGCGCACACCCTCGGCCGCCGCCGAAGCGGTCCTCGACCCGAGCCGCCATCGAGCGCACCTCCGCGATGGAAATGTTTGACAGGAATTGACCATGCCCCGTACCCCGTTCCGGTCCGTTGTCACCGTTCTCTGCCTCGGAGCCGTGCTTTTGGCGCCGGCTCGATCGGCTCAGGATGCGCTGCGGGTATTGATCGTGGGCGGGGGACCAAACCCAGGATCGAACCAAGTCGCGATCGAGAGCAATGTGCGGTGGGTGGACACTTTGGTGCCGTCCCGCTTCGAACGAACGGTGCTTTTCTGCGACGGTCGATCGGGCTCCAAGGTCGTCCAATATGCTTCCGAGATTGCCGGTGCGGAGCAATCCTTGAGCCTCTTGTTCCGATCGCCGGACGCGCCCGGTGCGGCCAGCGGCGGTGTGAGTTTCCGCGAGTCGACGCTTGGACGGATCGATGGCCCGTCCACGGCGGGGGGATTGAACAAGGCGGTCGACGGACTCGCGCAACGGTCCAGCCCGGTTCTGATGTACTTCACCGGTCACGGGAGTCAGGATCGACGTGACCCGGACAACAATCGCTACGACCACTGGCTCGAACCGGGAATGACTCCGGGAGTCCTGGCTGGACACATCGCGCGGCTGCCGAAGGGCACGCCCGTCACCCTGGTGATGGTTCAGTGCTTCAGCGGTGCGTTCGCGAACGTCATTTTTGAAAACGCCGACCCCAAGGCCCCGCTCGTGGACCGGCCCATCTGCGGCTTTTTCGCGGCGACGCGCGAGCGGGAGGCGGCCGGTTGCACTCCCGAACTCAACGAGGCGGAATACCGTGATTTCACCTCGGCGTTTTTTGCGGCGCTCACCGGCCGGGACCGCGTGGGCCGCAAGGTGGCGCGGCCCGACTACGACGGCGACGGCACGGTGGGATTCGACGAAGCCTACGCCTATTCGTTGGTGAACGATCCGTCGATCGATGTTCCCGTCGCGACCTCCGACGCGTTCCTGCGCCGGTTCGTACCCGTGGCGGACGACGACGAAATCACCTCGGTGCCCTGGGAACGGATCCGCGCGGCGGCGTCCGTCAGCCAGCGGGCCGCACTCGATGGACTCTGCGCGGCGCTGGGGGAGAAGGCGCAAGGAGCCGACCGGGTCAAGGTCGCGCTC
>JBJTRZ010000490.1:0-7198 GCA_046076415.1 Armatimonadota bacterium | reverse complement strand
TGACCAAGTCGCTTGGCACCCAGCAGATCACTGCCATCTGGCAATCGTTACTCGTGAAATTTGAATTCCATTCGAGGTAGCCCGACCCGAGCGAGCAGGCGGCGTGCCCATGACCACGTTCCCACGCGACCCCCCCCTCCGAAAAATCCGGGTCGATTCGTTTTCATTTGCGGCCGAATCCCGCCGAATCGTCGTACCGTAGGGGTGCGATCCCCGCGCGGGCACCGCCGTCGCTCTCGGCTTCGCGGAGGGAGCCCGAACGCACCCTGCTTCGCGCGGAATGCTTCCCGGCAAACGGATCGTCGACGACCACTCAGGAGATATTGACCACGTGCTGCGCTGCATCGCACCCCTGCACCCAAGCCGGCGGACGGCCCGCGCCGTGGCCGCGGGTTGGCTCGCGATCGGCTGCCTGCTCGCCGCGACCCGAGTTGGCCACGCCGCCGACGACGCGGGATACGTGCGCACGGTCAAGCCGATCCTGCGCGAACGGTGTTTCGCGTGCCACGGCGCCCTGAAGCAGGAAGCCAAACTTCGCCTCGACACGGCGGTGTTCGTGCGCAAAGGCGGCCGATCCGGCCCGGCCGTCCGTCCGGGAAACCCGGCGGCGAGCCTCTTGCTCACACGCGTCGCCGCACCCGCCGATGCGGGCCGTATGCCCCCCCTGCACGAAGGCGAACCGCTGACCCGCGCCCAGATCGAGTCGCTGCAGCGATGGATCGCGGCCGGCGCGAACGCTCCTTCGGACGAACGGCCCGAAGCCGATCCGCGCAAGCACTGGGCGTTCCAACCCATCCGGCGGCCCGCGGTGCCGCGGCTCGGACCCGGCTGGGGCCGCAATCCCATCGAAGCGTTCCTGCGCGTGCGCCATCAAGCAAATCGAATCAAGCCCCAGCCGGAGGCACCGCGCATCGTGCTGCTGCGGCGCCTGCACCTCGATCTGATCGGCATCCCGCCGACGCTGGAGGAGATCGCCGCCTGCGAAGCCGACCGGTCGCCGCAGTGGGCCGAGCGAACGGCCAAACACCTGCTCGACGATCCGCGGCACGGCGAGCGGTGGGCGCGGCACTGGATGGACATCTGGCGCTACAGCGACTGGTGGGGGCTCGGGGATCAACTCCGCAACAGCCAGAAGCACATCTGGCACTGGCGCGATTGGATCGTCGAGTCGCTCAACGCCGACACGCCCTACGACGAGATGGTGCGGCTGATGCTCGCCGCCGACGAGACGCACCCGGGCGATCTCGGCAAACTGCGGGCCACCGGATACCTCGCGCGCAACTACTGGCTCTTCAACCGTCCACAGTGGATGGAGGAAACCGTCGAACACGTCGGCAAGGGCTTCCTCGGACTGACCGTCAACTGCGCCCGGTGCCACGACCACAAGTACGACCCGGTGAAGCAGACCGACTACTACCGGCTGCGGGCCTTCTTCGAGCCCTACCACGTGCGGATGGATGCCGTTCCCGGCGAGGCCGATCTGGCCCGCGATGGCATTCCCCGCGCGTTCGATGGCCTGCTGGAGGAACCGACCTATTTGTATGTTCGCGGCGATGAACGCAATCCGGACAAATCGCGGCGCATCGGTCCCGGGGTTCCCGAGTTTCTGACCGCGCGTCCAATCCCGGTGACGCCGGTTGCGCTACCCGAGGACGCTTGGCAACCCGAGCGGCGCGCCTGGGTGCTGGAGACCCACATCGCATCCGCCACCGCACGTTTGGCCGCGGCCGAGGCGGACCGAACGACGGCGGTGGATCCGGCGGACGCCGCGGGCGCCGAATTGGCGGTGGCCTCGGCTAGGGCGGAGCTCGAGGCGGTCCGGTGCCGAGCCGTCGCGACACGTTCCGCGGCAGGTGCTCGCGAACCGGTCGAATCGGCGGTGCGTGCCGAACGGCAGGCGCGGGTGGCGGAGGCTCGCAGACGGGTCGCGGTGGCGGAGCTCGCGATGCGGCGTGCCCCGGCAAACCAAAAGGAAGCCACCGAGAAAACCCTGAAGGCCGACCGCGACGCGCTCGAGGCCGCGATCGCCGCCGCGTCGGCACCGGTGAAGCCCACCGACACGTTCACCCGGTTCGTGGGCGCGGCGTGGACCCCCACGCGATTCCTCGATTCGGGCAAGGACGACCCGCTGGTCCCGTTCCCACCCCGGAGCAGCGGGCGCCGTACGGCCTTGGCGAACTGGATCACCGACCGGCGCAACCCGCTCGCGGCCCGGGTCGCCGTCAACCATATCTGGACGCGCCACATGGGCCAGCCGCTGGTGCCGACCGTGTTCGACTTCGGCCGCAAGGGAACCCCGCCGACGCACCCGGAGTTGCTCGACTGGCTGGCGAGCGAGTTGATCGACAGCGGTTGGAGCATGAAGCACATCCACACCCTGATCGTCGGTTCGGCCGCGTATCGCATGAGCTCTTCGGTCGCGGGAGCGGACGCGGTGGCGGCGAAGGATCCCGACAATCGGCTTTGGTGGCGTCGCACGCCGATTCGCCTGGAATCGCAATTGGTGCGGGACGCGCTGCTGGCAATGTCGGGAACCCTCGACGCAACCCGCGGCGGCCCGCCGGTTCCGGTCGCGGAGCAAGCCGAATCGACTCGGCGCAGCCTCTATTTCTTCCATTCCAACAACGAGCGGAACCTGTTCCTGACCCTGTTCGACGAAGCGCTGGTCAAGGATTGCTACCGACGCGAGCAGAGCGTGGTCCCGCAACAAGCGCTCGCCCTCACCAACAGCGCACTGGCCCAGGGCGCGGCGGAGCGGATCGCCCGGCGGCTCGGGCAGGGGGCGGTCGACGACGCGGGGTTCGTTCGCAACGCCTTCCTGCTGGTGACCGGTATCCACGCCGGCGCGGCGGAACAAACCGCCAGCCTCCGCGCGCTGGAAGCCTGGAAACGCCTTCCGGGCGGTTCCCCGGCCACGGCGAGGATCCACTTCGTCTGGGCACTGATCAATCACAACGACTTCGTGACCCTGCGCTGACCCCACCGAAAATCCATGGAAACGAACTCCCGCCGCACCTTTCTTTCAAACATGGGCATGGGCTTCGGCAGCCTCGCGCTCGGTGCGATGTTGCAGCGCGACGGCTACGCCCACGACGGCGCGTGGTCGCCGCCCACCGGCAAACCGCACTTTCCGCCCAAGGCCAAGAGCGTGATCTGGCTTTTCATGAACGGTGGGGTCAGCCAGGTCGAGAGCTTCGATCCCAAGCCGATGCTCACCCGGTACGGTGGCAAGACGATCGCCGAAACCCCTTACGCGGACGCCCAAAATCCGAAACGGTTGGCGCTCGAGCGGTTGGTCGTTCCCGATGGCAACGGCAATCAGCGCAACGTTTTGTATCCCTTGCAGGTCGGCTTTCAGAGGCATGGCAAGAGCGGCATCGAAATCAGCGATTGGTTTCCGCATATTGCGAAGCAGGTCGACAAACTGGCGATCGTTCGCTCGATGTGGACCACCGACAGCAACCACGGTGCGCAAACCCAGTTCCACTCGGGCCGCCATCAAAACGACGGCGACTTCCCAAACCTGGGCGCTTGGGTTCACTACGGGCTGGGCTCGCTCAACGACAACCTGCCCCAGTACATTTCGATCGGGAACCGCGAGTACTGGAACAAGCGCGATGGGCATTACCTTGGTCCGTCCCACGACGCGGTTCCGATGCGGATCGATCCGAACAACCCGCTGGATTTCAGTCGGCCCGTGCGACCGATTTCCCCGGAAGCCCAAGCCGTGGGCCGCGATCTGATCGGGCGGTTGAACACGTTGCGCGGCGCCCAGTATCCGCGCGACTCGGCGATGGCGGCACGCATCGCATCCTACGAACTGGCGTTCCGCATGCAGACATCGGTGCCCGACATCGTGGACTTTTCAAAGGAAACGGCGGAGACCCGGGCGCTCTACGGGATCGACCAGCCCCACAGCCGCGAGTTCGGCATGCAACTGCTCGCGGCGCGGCGCCTGGTGGAGCGCGGGGTGCGGTTCATTCAAATCCAACACGGCGCCGGCGGGGCGGGGGCATGGGATGCGCACGGCGGCCTCAAGGCGAACCATTCAACCAACGCGCTCGCGGTGGACCAGCCTATCGGCGGTTTGCTGCAGGATCTCGAGCGCCGCGGTTTGCTCGACGAGACGTTGGTGGTGTTCGCGACCGAGTTCGGACGCACGCCGGGAACCCAGGGCTCGGACGGCCGCGACCACCACATCTTCGGTTTCACGGTCTGGATGGCCGGGGGCGGATTGAAGCGCGGCGTGGTCCACGGAGCGACCGACGAGATCGGCTTCCACGCGGTCGAGGACCGTCACTACGTGACCGACATCCACGCCACGATCCTGCACCAGCTGGGTCTGGATTCGCGGCGCCTGGTGATCCCGGGCCGCAAGCGGCTCGACATCGACCACGGAAAACCCATCGCCGAAATCATCGCGTAAGGCGACTCCCCGGGGGGCGGCGGTTCGACTGTGGTTCGAACGGTGTCCGACGCACTTGCACGGATCCCAAGTTTCGGGGCTTTGGCCAAAATCGGTACCGGGACTGCGATAGGGTGGTGCGTGCCCCGCGCCCCAACCGGCGCCGTTGCGGGCAAAGCGCATCATTGTGCGGAGCAAGTCAAGGAAATGTCGAACATCACCAAAGTCCGGTTCGTGCTCGCGGTTCTCGACCTGAAGCGCTCGACCGACTACTACACGTCGGTGCTCGGGTTGACGATCGACTTCGAGGCACCCGGCTGGTCGTTTCTGTCGCGTGGAAGCTTCCGGGTCATGTTGGGCGAATGCACCGACGCCATTCCTCCGGGAGAGCTTGGGGATCACTCGTATTACGGCTACATCACCGTCGACGATGTGGATGCCCTTTACGCCGAATACCGAAAATCGGGAGTCCAGTTCATTCAGCCGCTGGCCAGCAAGCCGTGGGGAATGCGCGAGTTCGGCATCCGCACGATCGACGGCCACCGGTTGATGTTTGGTCAGGAATTGTAAGCGCAGGTCGCAGGGGCCGTGTCCTGAGCCGGCATGGCGGACGGTGCGGGGACCCACATTCCCCGCGGCGCCGGCGACGATCCCATCGACGCCAACCGTACACGCCCCCAACGCGTGTTGCGAGGAGGAAGGCTGCGCCGGCAAGCCGATCCGCCGTTACGGACGCTTGTCCCCGTGGAAACCCAGGACCTTCCGGCCAAGCCGTCCCGTGGAGGGATCCTGCATCGCCGCCACCTGGCTCGCCGCCATCCAGCGGGCACCTTCGCCCGGCACCCATCCCGCGTTCATCACGAACCCGTAACGAACATCGAAGTGGAGGTGCTCGGGCTGGTCCTGGAATGCCGGAATCGGGTGGACATCGACATCCACCACGCCCAAGGTCGTCGCGATGTCCGCCACGCTGGCACCCGTCTCCTCGCACAGTTCACGCAATGCCGCATCGGCGACGCTGGGATCGGAGTCCTCGACATGGCCACCGGGTTGGACCCAGCGCCCGATCTTGCGATGCCAAAGCACGACGAGGTCGGGTTGGTTCGGGTGGATCGCAAAGCAGCTGGAGGTGATATGTCCCGCCGTCGTGGTCCGCGACAACGGGTGCGGCTCGCGCCCCAAAAATTCGAGGGTCTCGGTGAGATGGACGGCCTCGAGGGCATCGACGGGCTCGTGCCCGCGCAGCGCCTCGAGCAGTACGTTCCGTCTGGATTCGGGCATCCCCAATGCTACCAGAACGGCGGGATTGCGCGGACATGCTTCCAATCCCACGGTGGCGAACGGTGCAGCGCCGCCGCTGCTTTACGGTCGCCCCGGAATGCCCCCGCAATCGGACTTGGCGTTCCGGGGCGGGATTTCCGCGTGGGTCAATCCAACCCGTAGCGGGCCAATTTCCTCGATCCGTGTCGGCTGTCAATGCACCCCGGATCATCGGTGGGATGATCGCAGTGCGGTTGACAGGGCGTCGCGCCGCTCGCAGATATCGTGCCAACACACTTCCCATTCGTTGAAACGGTCTTTCCGGATCAACAAACCCGCACAAATTCCTATGGTTGTCTATACATCATAGGTGTATTCTCGCCCTAGTATTTATGTCGAGGTGACTTGGAATGAAGAAAATCATACTGGCGGCGATTTTTTGCTCTGCTTCAACAGCTGCCTTTGCGCAGTATTCGGCGGGTTCCATAGTTCAAAATGTCGCCACCGGCCATTACTATCAATTGTTCACCGGTTCTGCGACGTGGGACGAAGCGAATTCCTATACAGCCCTCCTTTCGCACAATGGTTTTCAGGGCCATTTGGCCACGGTAACAAGTCAGGATGAAACGGATTTTCTTGTCGATGTATTTGGCGGTTCCATGCTTGCGGACAAATCCATAGGTGGAAGGCAAGCTCCGGGCGCGGGGGCGCGGGATTCGGATTGGAGTTGGATAACCGGAGAAGCTTGGGACTATGAATTCTGGCATTCGGGTGAACCGAATGACAATTACTCGCCGATTGAAGTTGGCAATGAAAATGCGCTCCAGTTTGCACACAACAACTCGAACGGATCCTGGAACGATATTCCCTTTTCCGGGTACGCTCCAAACGGATTCCTGGTTGAGTATTCGGGATCGCCCGTAGAAGGGGAACCTGTGCCCGAGCCTGGTGAATGGTCCGCCATGGGACTGCTCGGGGCGGGCCTTGCGCTCTTGACACTCAAGGGACGAATGCGAAGGAATGGCTCTGCAAGGCAAGGCTAGGTTCCCATTGTCCAACCATTGCCAAATCGCCAGTACGGACGAATAGGTCAATCCAACCCGTAGCCGGCCAGGGTGGCGCGGTACTCGGCCGGCATGCCGATATCCCAGCGGGTTCCATCGACGAGCAGCGCATGGTACGGCGAGGCCTCGCCCCGCCGCGAGCGCTCGAGCAGCAGTTCCTGCGCGCTGGTCAATTGAAACTCGCCTTTGACGCGCACATCGTGCTCGACCAAGGTCCGCAGACAGCCGAAAATGTCCGCGGTGAATCCGTGGATGCCGAAATGGCCCAGCCAGCGGTCGGCCGGCAGGCCCGGCGTGCGCAGGTCCTCCGCCTCGGCCAGGGTCGGTTTCTCCCGGAGCGCGGCAATGGGCAACACCGCACCCGGTGCGGGCGCTCCCGCACCATCGGGGTGCTGGCAGCGGAGAATGCCGGTGGCGGGAACACTGTGTGGAACTTCAATCAGGACACCGGTCACCGACCCCGCCGTGG
>JBJTRZ010000489.1:0-6581 GCA_046076415.1 Armatimonadota bacterium | reverse complement strand
CGCGGTTGGTTTCAACTGCGAAAATTCGGCCGCGAGCGCGGCGCCCGTGTCGAGCGCGGCAAGCGTCGCACGCGCCTTTTCAATCTTGACATCCACCCGATGCAGGCCCGCAAGCGCCGCCAAATCCTCGCGCAACGTTTTCATCGTCGACCCTTTCGTCGCCCGGCGAGCAGGTAGGGAAGCATCTGTCGATACATGCGGGCACGCGACGCCATGCCGCGCCACACGCCGAACTTGCGCTCCTTCATCGGATGCGAAACGTCGCGCAGCACCACCTGCGCGATCGGGCGGCCGGATCCCAGCACATGGTTGGTGATCGCGAGCTCCACGCCGAATCGGGCCGCGGCCACGCCCGGAACCTCGAGGAAGAGATCCCGTCGGATGGCGCGCTGACCGGAAATGTTGGGAACGATGACCTGGGCGAGGGTGGTCCAAAAATTGCCGCCCCGGAAGACGCCGAGCGCCATGTCGACGGTTCCGCGACGCACCGGGTCGACCAACGCGTCCACCTGATCCACCGTCAACCCGATCAAGTCGGCGTCGAGGAACAACAAAACGTCCGCCCCGGCCGCCGCCTCCGCACCCGCGGACATCGCCGCTCCCTTGCCTTGGTTCGGTTCCAGCCGCAACACCGAAATGCGCCCGGCCTTCGCGTCCTCGCGCGCACGCGCCACCTCCGAAGTCGTGTCCGTGGAACCGTCGTCGACCACCAGGATGCGGTCGACAATGGCCGTGCTCGAGAGCACGTCGAGCACCGCGCCAATCCGGTCCGCTTCGTTCCATGCCGGAACAATCGCCACGACCACGGAGTTCGCCGGGCTCGTCGCCCCGTTGGAGTCCAAGGTCACGGGGTGGTTCGCCCTTGGGCACGGTAATCGGCCGCCATCCGCTCCGCGGCCTCGATGCGCGCGCTGGTGAGGGGATGGGAATTCAGGAACGCCATTTTCCGGTTGCCGTCGCCGGCCTTCTTTTGCAGTTTGCGGAAGAAGGAAGCCATGGCATCCGGAGAGTAACCCGCCCGGACCAAATAGCCAAATCCGATCCGGTCCGACTCCGACTCGTCGCCTCGCCCGAACTCGAGCGACTTCACTTCCAGTCCGATGCGCGCCAGCGCTTGCGCCGTTTTCCCCGACCGGGAGAGCAACACTTCGGCGATCGCCCCTTTGAGCGCGGAATCCGACATTTGCCGCGCCGAATGGCGCTTGACGATATGCGTGGCCTCGTGCCCGAGCACCGCCGCCACCTCGTCGTCGCTCTCGACCAAGTCCATCAGGCCCCGGTTGAAATAGATCGGACCACCGGGCACCGCGAACGCGTTCACCTCGTCGGTGTCGAGCAACGTGACGGAATAGGGGACATCCCAATCGGATTTGGCCAGCGGGAGGATACGGGCGGCCACGCGCTGCAACCGTTGATGCTGCGCTCCGGAATGGATGGCTTTGGGGGATTTCGCGTCCCTTTCGAACTCCTTCGCGAAATCCTGGCCCATGGAAATCTCGGCGTCGCGACCATAGAGGTTCTTGAATCGCCGGCATCCGGTGGAGGCCACGGCCAGCACGGCCAGAGCGCAAATGCTCGCCCGGGCCGCCGTCCTCGACATCGTCATCGCCGCGCTCCTTTCCCGGCCGTCGCCGCTAGGTTCCGGCCGCTCACGGCGTCCGTCGCCTCGGTCACGCGTTCATTCCCCGCCGACGGCCCGTGCTCCTCCCGGCCGGAGGTGCGCGGTCCGGCTCCCGCGCCGCCATGCAACCCGTGCATCCGCTGCTTCAGTGCCAATTCGAAACCGAGCAACCCCGTGCCCAGTGCACGCAGGCCATGCCCGATCGGACCGCGCACGAGTGCGAAGCGACGGTTGGAACGGTCCAACGCTCCCCATTTGTATTTGTAACGTTCGTTTCCGCGCAGGAATTCGAACCGCTCCGAACGATCCCGCTCGATCGCCATGCGGATGGCGTGCGCCGTGAGCACGGTTCCCGGCGACCAGCGTGCGTACTCCGGATCGAAGCCCCCGAGGTAATACGCGGTTTCCGAACCTCCGACCATGCAATGGATGGCCGCCACCGGTCGATCGTCGATGCGCAGCGTGTGGAGGCGCAAGCGATCGGAATCGATCAGTCGCCGCGCCAAATCGCGATGGAAGGTCCGAGTCCGCGCATCCGCGAACGCACCGGGCATCCAGCGCGCCCTCCAGCGACTTTGGTGCAGCGCGAAGAAGGCATCCATATCCTCGTCGAGCGTCTCCGCCGTGGCCGTGCGCACCAAGACGGCGCCGACCTTCGACAGGGCCCGCGCATAATAGCCGATGTTTCCCCGCAGCGATTTGCCCAGTGATTTGCGAAAGGACTCCCAGTCGCTCGGCAACGCGAGCGTGGGGCAGGTTTCGCCCTCCACCGCCGCGATGCCGGGAATGCGCTCGATCACCGATCCGGGACGCACTTGCGGGAGATCGATCCACCGCCAATCCGAACGACTCCGCCAATACGCACCGTAGGCCGCCGCAACCTCGGATTCCCGCCCGGGAGCCGCCACCGCATCGAGGAAATCCGCTCCGGATGCTCCGGTGGGGCGCCAGCATCCCGGCCCGCAGGATTCCAGCGCCGCCCAGCCCTGCGCACCGATCGCGTCGCGGAAGCGCAATCCCAGGAAGCGGCGCGGGGGGCGGGAGGCAAGCGACGCGTGGAGCCAAGCCCGGGATTGAAACACCGACGCACCGTCGCGCCACTCGGAGGGCATCTCGGAAATCCATTCCCCAAACACGATGGGGTCGGTGGTGACGTCGGGTTGCACGGCCCGTCATTATACCGATCCGGGCCCTGCCGACACGGTGCCGTTCGACCCGCGTCGCCATGATGAGCCGACCCGAAATCGCCGACAATTCCTCTGTCGCCATGCTCTCCCGTCCCTCTGTTGGCATCGATTTGGGAACCTCGACGTCGTCGATCGCGATCCTCGACGCGGAGGGGGTTCCGCACCTCGTGCCCGATGCCGCCGGCGATCGGAACGTGCCCTCGGTCGTGCTCGTCGGCGATGACGGCGAGTTGCGCGTTGGTCGTGAGGCGCGCGAACGTGCCCACGTCGACCCCGATGCCGTGGCGGTCGAAATCAAACGAATGATGGGTACGGGCGAGACGCTGCGCCTTGGCCGGAAGGTGTTGTTTCCCGAGGAGATCGCCGCCGCCATCCTCCGACACCTGCGCGCCGCCGCGACCGCCGGGCTGGGCAGGGATTTCGAGGATGTCGTCATTTCGGTGCCGGCGCGCTTCGAGAACGCGGCACGCGAGGCCACCCGGAAGGCGGCGACGCTCGCCGGGCTCCATACGCTCCGCCTCGTCAACGAGCCGACCGCCGCCGCGCTCGCCTACGGACGCGAACACCTCGACGAACGCGCCCGCATCCTCGTTTTCGACTTCGGGGGCGGTACCCTCGATGTCACCGTACTCGAGATGTTCGAAGGAATCCTGGACGTGCGAACCTCGGTGGGGGACGACCGCCTCGGTGGCAAGGACATCGACGACCTGCTCGCCGGGCATCTGCGCGAGCGCTTTCGGGCCGCGCACGGACGTCGCCTACCGCCGCCATCGAAGGATCGCGCCCTCGCGCGACGGCTCAAGGCCGAGGCCGAACGCATCAAGATCGCGCTCTCCGAACGCGAATCCGTGGCGATCGAACTCCCCGACTGCGATGGCGGAGATGCGCTCGAAGGCGAAATACTGCGCGAATCCCTGGAAGCCATGCTCGAGGAAACCCTCATGCGGGCAATGGCGACGGTCAACGATGCCTTGGCACGCGCGCGGTTGCGGTGGGACGACATCGACGTGGTGTTGCCGGTGGGGGGAACCAGCCGAATCCCATTGTTCCGGCGCGCCCTGGAATTCGCCTCCGGCAAGGATCTCGCACGAACCCGACTCGACCCGGAGGAAGCGGTCGCCCTGGGCGCCGCGGTGGCCGCCGGAATCGAACTTGATCACGTGC
Source organism: Armatimonadota bacterium (assembly GCA_046076415.1). Lineage (GTDB taxonomy): Bacteria > Armatimonadota > Armatimonadia > Armatimonadales > Armatimonadaceae > CAIRTT01. Next base: position 2,609 of record JBJTRZ010000489.1, on the reverse strand, counting down.
GCAAGGAAGCCAGCGAACTCATGGTGCTCGATGTTTCGCCGCACCGCCTCGGCATCGCCACGATCAAACGCGTGGGAGACCAGCAGTTCGTGGAGGACTATTTCTCCGAATTGGTGCCCAAGGACGCCAAATTGCCGGCGATCAACCGGCGCGAATACCAAACCCTTTCCGACGGCGACGGGCCGATTGGAATCCGCATTTACGAGGCGGCCGGCGAAACCAACCTGTGCCGGGACCATCGCCTCATCGCCGAAATGAACCTGCGCGCACTCGCCTCGGATGCGCGCAACGAAGCGGTCCGCGTCGAATTCCGCTACACGCTCGATGGAACCCTCGAGGTCGGCGCCGGCTACGTCTCCGCACCCATGGTCCGCGTCGAAGGCGCGTTCGCCGTGGAAGGAGCCGCCGATGATGTGTGGCGGGCGAAACCCCTCGCGCCCTCCGCCGAACCGCTCGTCGAACAGGCCGAGCGCGCCGCCGCCTCGGCACGGGACACTTCCGCCGTCCTGCGCGAAGCCATCGAACTGGTCAAACTCGCGGTGCTGCGCGACGACGAGGACGAATTGCGCAGGCGCATGGATACGCTCACCGACTTGGTGATCGAGAACGCGTGAGGCGAGCCACGATGCACGAAGAAAGCCTCTACGATGTCCTCGATGTTTCCCGGCACGCAACCGGCGAGGAGATTCGCCGCGCCTGGTTCCGAAAAGTGCGCGCCATCCATCCGGAAGCCGACCCCGAACGTTTCCAAAGACTGAACCAGGCGCGCGACGTGCTGGGGGACCCTCGGAGGCGCGGCGCCTACGATCAGGAGCGAGCCCACGGCGCGCGCATTCGCTCCCTTGCCGATCAGGCCGCCCTTTGGATCGAATCCGACCCGCAAAAGGCGCTCGCCCTCCTCAAGAACGCGGTGGCGATCGCCCCGGATCTTCCGCGGCCCCGCGTGCTCCTCGTCCACACCTTGCTGCGCCTGCGCGAGCACGCGTTGGCGGAGAAGCAGATCCGCTGGTTGCTGGAAAACGATCCGCGCGACGAAGTGTTGCAATACCGCCTCGCGCGATGCCTTTGGAAGCAGCGCAAGGGCGACGATGCCTTGGTGGCCATCGAAGCGGCGCTGGCGCTCAACCCGGCCTACCACGACGCGATCGTGCTGGAAGCCGCCGTCCGCCGCGGGGACCACGATTTCGACGGCGTGCGTGCGGCCCTCGAAGCGGCGATCGCCAACGATGGGGTGGAGGATTTCGCCGACTTCGCCGCCCTGCTCCAACTGCTCCTGTTGTCCGTCGAGGAGGACGATTTGGATATCCCGGCGGCCGCCGATCGAGTGCGCAGGGTCGTGCCGACGGAGCAGGTCGACGAGGCCGCGGCCAAGGTGGTCGAGGCCCTGGAGGAGTGGATGCGCGACGGACGCTACGACCGGGCGCGCACGGCGGTGGAGAGCCTCGATGGACCTCCGTTCGCGCCGGAACACCTGGCACCGCTGCGCGAGCGCATCGAACTCGGCGACGAAGCGGTACGGCTCGTGCGCGATCCGCTCGTCGATGGTGGACTGGCGCGCTGCTTCGAGGCCGTCTACCTCGAGACCGGAAACGCGGCGGTGCGCGAGGGACGGATGGACGAAGCCTTGCGACAAGTGGCCGCCGAGGTCGACTCCGACGCCTACGGCCTGATGCGTCGCATCGACCGGGTGCGCTCGGCCTACCCCGCGGTGGCCCGGGCGCAGGGAGCCCTGCTCGCGCACCTGATGGACAAGGCCGGCGCGGCCACGCTCGCGGGCATCGGCGGTGGCCCCGCCGGCGGCATGCGCATGACCACGGCGCCCATCGTGCGCGCCACCGCGGAATCGGAAGGGTCGGGCGCGGATCCGCCCCGCGACGAAGCTCCGGCGGGCCGAGGAAACTGGCTCGGCGGCTGGTTGCGACGCAGCCGCTGAACCCACGTCAACCCGATTCGGGCAAAAACGCCGGAATCTGCACGCCCCGTACCGCCGGAGCCTGTCCACGCACCTGCGATACATGCAATTCGACGTTGCGGCCGCCCCAGCCGGCGACCGCCGCGACCAGTGCGGGGCGATCGGCGGGAACAATGGCGAGCACCGAGGTTCCGCGACTGGCCTCGAGCGCGGTCCAGAGCAGCGCCTCGGCTCCGGGAACGCAGGACATCGCCCCGGGGCCGGCGATCCGACTCGCCGGATGGGCGCTGCGCGCGATCCAACCGGATACCGCCCCGGACCGGTCGGTGCAGACCCAAACCCTCCAGATGCCGGTCGGATTCTCGATGAAATGGCGCAGATCGACCTCGCGGCGCACTCCGGCCACCCGGTGCTCGAGCGACGCCATCGCCTCGACATCCTCGGGACGCGCTGGTCGGACTCGGTCGATGCGCCGGGGACGAGGGCCTGGCAATCCCGATTCGGGCACCGACACCACCATGTCCTGAAACAGGGCCCGCGGCGTGAATCCCGCTTTGGTGTACAGCGAATAGGAGTCGAGGTTCATTGCCGACGACACCAATCGCAGCGGTTTCCCGGCGGCATCGGCCCTGCGGCACGCCTCCTCGATCATGCGTCGCGCAACCCCGCGACCGAACGAGGCCGGGTCGACATTGAC
>JBJTRZ010000488.1:0-21601 GCA_046076415.1 Armatimonadota bacterium | reverse complement strand
GGAAAGCGTCTTGGATGAGACGACGTCGCAGGGTCGAGCGCATGGCCGTGACCAGGAACGGCAAATCGTTGCCCAAATACCGGCGCGCCAAACGACCCGGATCCTGCACCATGCGGTAAGCCCACTCCATTCCCACGCGCCGCATCCAAACCGGAGCTCGGCGCACACGGCCCGCGGCCATCTCGAACGTTCCGCCAACTCCGATGCTCACCGGCACGCCCAGCCGCGCCTTGTTGCGCAGGATCCATTTCTCCTGCTTCGGCGCACCGAGACCCACCAGCAACACGTCCGGAGCTGCCTCGCGGATCTGACGCACGATCTTCTCCTGCTCCCGGTCCGTGCCGAAGGTCTCCTTCGGCGGACAATACGTACCCACGATGTGGCACCCGGGGAACCGTCGCTCGGCCTTGGCCTTGGCCTCGTCGGCCGCACCCGGCGCTCCGCCCAGGAAATACAACCGCAAGCCACTGCCCGCCGAAGCCTGGACCAACTCCCAGAAGAGATCGCTGCCCGCCACACGCTCCTTGAGCGGGCGGACCCGACCCCCGCGAGCCACGCCGGACATCCAGACGATCGGCATGCCGTCCGCAAGCACGAGCGACGCGGTCTCGTAGGATCGGCGGAATTCCTCATCCTGTTGCAACAAGAACAAGTGGTCCATGTTGCCCGTGCAGATGTGGTGCGGTCGGCTGCCCTTCTGAACGATCAGATGGATGAGGGCCACCGTCTCCATCATCGTCACATTGCTGAACGCCACATCCGCCACCGTGCAGGTGGGGACGATCGACGACGAGCGCAGGATCGAGCGGGTGGAGGGAATCGTCGTGCCCATCAGTACGCCCCCTCCCCGAACAGAATGGCCGGAACGGCGCGCAACAGGATCGAGAGGTCCGTCCGCAACGAGCGGGTTCGCACATACTCGAGGTCGAGCGCGACCCACTGATCGAAGGTCAATTTGGATCGTCCACCCACCTCGCGGTAGCAAACGAGACCGGGAACCACGGTCAGACGCATCTCCGCGACTTCCGAATACTTTTCGACTTCCGACGGAAGGTGCGGGCGGGGCCCCACCAGACTGAGGTCGCCGCGCAACACATTCCAGAACTGGGGAATCTCGTCGAGCGAAGTACGGCGCAGGAATCGGCCGACACGGGTGACACGGGGATCGGACTTCATCTTGAAGATGGGACCCTGCGCCTCGTTGTCGACCGACAGGTCGGCTTTGATCCGGTCGGCGTCCACCACCATGCTCCGGAACTTGTAAAAGGCGAATCGGCGCCCGTCCTTGCCCACCCGCTCCTGCCGGTAGAAAATGGAACCCCGGCTGTCCAGCGCCACCGCCACCGCGATTGCGGCGTAGACCGGGGCGAGCACCGTAAGCGCCGTCGCCGACACCGTGATGTCGAGGGCACGCTTGACGATGCGGTAAGCCGGGGAATCACCGGACAACACGCCGCGGCGCGAATCCCCAGCCCCGAGCGGGGCGGGAAAGGCGGCGTCGAAGTTGGTCCGGTAGATTGACATTGCCTTGTCCGGGAACCCGATGGGAGGCTCCGTGGAGCCAACATACCCATCTGTGGCGCGATTGTAACATTCGGTTTGCACCGATTCAGCCGGCTGAAATACCGGTTTACCCTCCATTGAGGGCACCGCCAAGGCGGATCCGGCACGCGGGGAAGATGTCGCCGCACCCGGAGCTTCCATACACTTGCCGTTTGTCGATTGCGTCCACGATTCCACGGCGATGGCATAGGCAAGGCCCGTGCCACCGGCCGCCTCGCCGGCGTGAAACCCGCAATCCTCCGAGTGAGGAAATCGGCGGGGCTTCGACAGCCCGCACGTCGCCGCCGTGCGGGCCGATATAATCCCCCCATGGACATCGCCACCACCGAACTGCGCGCCGGCCCCCTGCGCTGCCGCTTCACCGACGGCGAGTTGCGCTACCTCCGGATCGGCAATGTCGAACTGGTGCGCCGACTCTACTTCGCCGTCCGCACCAAGACCTGGGACACCCTGATCCCAACGTTTCCCAATTTCAGCTGCGAAATCGGCGAGGACCGGTTCGTGATCCGGTTCGACGCGGTCGCGGAACGGCCTGGCGCCGGTTACGACTCCGACGGCGGATTCAAATGGTCGGCGGAGATCTTCGGCGACCCCGACGGAACCATCCGCTACCGGGTCGCCGGCGCGCCCACCCGCGACTTCGAAGGAAATCGCGTCGGACTGTGCGTGCTCTTCGGCACGCCCGACGTATGCGGCACCGAGTACGAACTCGTCACCGAGGCGGGGGAAACCAAGGAATCCACATTCCCCAAACAGGTCAACGCCCCCCTGACGTTCGAGGAGCGCTTCCTGCGCATCCGATCGCGACGCGGGCCCGGACAAGGCGTGCTCGTCAATCTAGAAGGCGATGGAATCTTCAGCATGGAGGACCAGCGCAACTTCGCCGACTCGAGCTTCAAAGCCTACGCCACCCTGCCCTACGCCTACCCCAAGCTCCGCTCCGGACAACGCTTCGTCCAGGAAATCACCTGTTCCCCCGAGGGTTACCCGGGTTACAAGTACGGCGACGACGATCAGAGCTATGTCCAAACGCCCGAAGGACCGACCGGCAAGTTTCCCAAGCTGATCCCGACCAGCAAAGGCGAACGCACGTGGTTCCATGGCGTCAACCACAACCGCGAAAAGACGCGCGCCGGCGACGCCGTGACGTTCTCGTATTTCCCGGTCGAGCACCTCGCCGACGACGACACGTGCTGGGAAAACGCCCCGTGCATCCGTGAACTCGCCGACTCGGCACGGCTGATCGCGCCGGGAAAACCGGTCGACATCACCCACGTGGGGATCAAGACCAGCCATCCCTCGCCGCGCAAGGACCCCCGCAACGGCGGTGCGTTCGGGGCCGCCTGGGCCGCCGCCACCACCGCCTACGCCGCGGTTGCCGGAGTCCGCTCCGTGGCGTTCGACATGGGGCCCGGTGCCGGATCGAAAATGGTCGCCCGCCTGGCCGCGCTCGAGGGGAAACCAGTCCGAGCCCTGCGGATCAGCTACGCGGGACTGATTCCCCCGGTCGTCGGCTTCGAAATCGGCGGGAAACCAATGTTGGTCAACCGCACGAACGAAATGCAACGGGTCGCCCTCGGTGGAAAAGGGCTTTGGCTCGAACCGTGGGAGGTCCGCTTTCCCTGACGTGCTCTGCACTTCAAACCACGACGGCCCGGCTTCTCCTCGAAGCCGGGCCGTCGCCATTTTGCGTGAAACTTGGTCAGGCGGTGCGCGGGGTGGTCCAGGTGCCCGATGCCGACCCGGCGTATAGCGCCTCCATCACCGCACCGCGATAGGCGGCCTCGCGCACTCCCACCAGCTCCGGTGCCCCGACACCCGTCACGGCGTCCAGAAACGCCTCGAAGCCCGCGGGGACCGACACCAACCCTTCGACCACCTCGACCGGACCATCCGGCTCCCGCACCACCCGCAACGACCCATCCACGATGGTCGCGTGCAACGCGGTGCCGGAAATGGTCAGGCCCACCGGGTCCGCCAAATCGTCCCAACCCGCCGCCAGCGTCGCGATGGTCCCGGACCGGAAACGCAGCAAGCCCTCCCCGGTTTCGTCGCAACCCGGGTAACGCGCGGTGCCGTTGTCGATCGACGCGGTGCCGGTGGCGACGTCGCCGAACATCCCCAGCAGCAGGTCGAGCACGTGGGTGCCCAAATCACCGAAGCCGCCGCACCCGGAAACGGTCGGGTCGGCCATCCAGCGCCACTCCCCGTCGAACCATCCGCCGAGGGCGCCGGAATGGCAGTTGGATGCACGCACGCGGGTGATCTTTCCGAAAGCCCCCTCCCGAACCCGGTCGCGAAGCCATCGCACCTTGCCGTCGCCGCGCATGAAGTACCCTGTCTGGAACCGTACTCCCGCCGCTTCCACGGCATCCGCCATCGTGAACGCATCGTCGGAGCGGAAACCGAGCGGCTTTTCCACGAACAAATCCTTTCCCGCCGCCGCAGCCGGCAACACCACGTCCGCATGCCGATCGGTCTCGGTGCACACCACCACGGCATCCACGTCGTCGTCGGAGAGGATCGCCTCGAGGTCGGGCCCCACCATGCCATCCGGAAACTCGGCCGCCCAGCGCGTCGCCCGAACCAAGTCGTGATCGTGCACCCATTTCACGCGCAGATCGCCTTGGCGGCGCTGGAGGGCACGAACGAAGCCGGGGGTATGGATGTGGGCGCAACCGAGCAGGGCGAGGGTGGTCATCTGGGAACGTTCCTTTGGCGAGGGGTGCGCGTCGGTACGGGGCGACGGCGCGGGATTCCTCCCCGGGAGGCACGTCGCCGGGTATCATCGCACCAACCTACGAGGGCCAACCATGCAATCCGCACCCGTCCTACGCCGCCGTGCCGACCAAGCAGTCCGCGAAGGACGGTATTCCGAAGCGGTCCGCTACTACCGCGCAGAAGCCGCCATCTATCGCCGCAACGGAGACCCGAATGGTGCCCGGGTCGAGGAAATGAAGGCCAGCCGCTGGGACAGTTCGGTCCGCTTGTACGCTCGATTGCCAAGCACGCCCGGGTCGGCGCGGGCGCTCGCTCCCCACGAACCCGCCGCCGGATGCCTTCTCGGCGCGTTCATCGACCGCGATGAAAGCCTCGGCACCCCCTTTCAGGACGAGAACTTCCAGACCCACCAGGACCCCGCCGCCTGGGAGTCCGCCACCGGCAAGGCGCACGCCAGCCTGTTTTGCTACGTGAATTACGGACGGCCGTTTCCGTCCCGATGGGTCGCACGGCTCCGCGCCGCCGGCGTCGCGCCCCACATCGCCTGGGAACCCAACGCCGGCCTGGATTCCGTCGCCGACGACGCCTACCTCCGCGGATTCGCCCGGGCCTGCGCCGCCGCCCGCTGCCCGATCTTCCTGCGCTTCGCGTCGGAAATGAATGGCGATTGGACCCGATACGGCGGCAACGGGAACGCGGACAACTACATCCGAACGTGGCGGCTGGTGCGGCGAGTTTTCAAGGACATGGCCCCGAACGTGGCGATGCTTTGGTGCGTGAACGCGACGCCGCAGCCCAATATTCCGCGTTTCTACCCCGGCCCGGACCAAGTCGACTGGGTGGGGGTCAATTTCTACAGCGTTCCTTTCCACGACAACGATCCCACTCGCTCGGCCCTGCACGAAAACCCGGCGGACGAACTGGCGCACATCGTGGGCCTTTACGGAAAACGTCACCCCATCGCCATCGGCGAGTACGGGGTCTCGCACCGTGCGGCGGTCGATGGCGTCGAGCGCGCCGAATGGGCCGCCGCCAAAATCCACTCCCTGTACGCCGCCCTCCCCCGCCTCTGGCCCGAGGTGAAAATGATCGACGTTTTCGACATGGACAACCTCCGCCACGCGCAGCCCGGTCGCCAGCTCAACAACTACCGGATCACCGATAACGGGATTGTCCTGGGCGCCTACCGGGACGCCATCCGCGATCCGTGGTTCCTCGGCCGCGTGGGGGAACGTCCCCCGGGCGAGGCCCAGGTTCCCGTGGGCAAATCGCCCTTGCGCGTTCCGCTCGGCGCACTCGAGCTCAGCACATGGTCCCGGTGCTGGAGCGAACGGCACACGGTCCGCTACACGGTGGGGGGATCCACCCTCGTCCCGGAGCGCGACCACGGGGGACGAACCATCGTGGTGCGTTTCCGCCAGCCGGGCTCGGTGCCCGTGCGCGCCGATGTGATCGACGCTCGCGGACGGGTTGCCGCCACGACGGCGCACCGGCTCGTGGTCGCCTGATCCGAACGCCGTTTGCCCGCCGGGAAGCCTAGGCGGTATCCTGAAGTTCGCAAAAAACCGCACGGGAGATCGCATGGCAGCCTACGGAGGACAGTCCCAGCAACGCTGGGGCGACAACACGATCGCAGCGCAGGAGATGATCCGCGACCTGCAACTCACCGACCAAAACGGACGCACCTGCCACACCGGGCCCGCGCGGGGCAAGGGCATGCTCGTGCTCTCGTTCGTCTCCGCCGCATCGGATGAGTCCGTGGCCGTGCTCAATGCGCTCGAAATACTCGATGTCGGGTACACGCCCACCGGCAAGCTCACGGTCTGGCCCATAGTGGTGGGTGCGGGCGACGACGCGGCGGGAGCGCTGATCTCCGAAGCGGGCTGGACCTGCTCATGGCTGCGGGACCGCGACGGCTACCATGCGATGGCCTACGGCATTCCGTCCACGCCCTGCACCTATCTCGTCGACAAGACCGGCGTGGTCGTGCGCCGTGTCCTCGGCTACCGCCCGGAGGCGCTTGCGGACATCTCCGCCCGCATCGCCGCGTTCGCCGAGATGGAAACACCCGTCGCACTCGCGTGAACCCCACCCCCACGGAACCGAATCCCGGCGAAGAACCCGCGGCGAACCCCGGCGGCGAATCACCGATCGCCCCGCCGAATACGCCCACGACTCTGGCGGACCTCATTTCCAACGACGGTCCCGAACCGATGGCGGGGGAGCCAACCGTCCCCCCCCCGGGCCGGAGCGGCTTCGGTCGGTTCCTCGGCCCGCTCGCCGGCGGCGCGCTCCTGCTGGGCAAGCTCAAGGGCGTCCTCGGTGCGCTGAAGTTCCTCGTGTTCCTGAAGTCGGGGCTTTCGCTCGTCCTCTTCGTGGCGGTGGAAGCGTTCGCGTTCGGCTGGCCGAGCGCGGTGGTCCTCACCGTCCTGCTGATGATCATGTCCGCCGGCAGGTTGCTCGCGCTGCGCCTGCAAAAGCGGGAAGCGTCGCCGATGATCTTCATTCCGTTTTTGGGAGGGGGCGCCGGGTCGAAGGCACCCTCGGCGACGGCGACCGGCGACGCCTTCGTGGCGATCATGGGGCCTATTTTCGGTGCGGCCGCCGCGCTCGCGTGCCTCGGCGCCTACTTCTCCACCGACAGCCGGTTCTGGCTCGTGATGGCGTCGATGGCCTTTGGCCTCAACCTGTTCCAAATCATTCCCTCGCCGGCGCTCGCCGGTGGCAGTATCGCGGCCATGATCTCCCCGAAACTGCTCCTCCCGGGCATGGGACTGATGCTGCTGATCGCACCCGGCAGTCCGATCCTTTGGATCATCGCGTTGATGTCGCTCCCCTACGCCTGGTCCATGTGGAAGGTCGACCACCGCACGGTTCCCTACCTCGCCGGGGTCACCACCGCGGAGCGCTGGCGCTACGGGCTCGGTCTGCTTGTCCTCGGACTTGCCCTCGCCGCGGGCAATCGGTTCTGCGACGACCGGCTGCTGGAACTGCGCCGCTACCTCGGCTGACCTCCGCGCGACGGCAAGGGAAGCGGTATCCCGCCGGTGAACGGCTTGGCATGCTCCCGTCCCTTCCCAAATCGTGCTCCCTTGCCGTCGCGGTCATCGCCGGTTTCCTGCTGCGCACGGTGATCGCATCCCCGCCGGCCCACGCCGACGACGACGCGATCACGCGACTGCAATCCCGGGTGCAAGCGCTGGAGAGGCGCGCCTACGGCGACCCGGCGAACCTCCCTCCGCTCGACAGTCCGATCACCTACCTCCGCGGCCAGTCGAAGGATACGCCCCCGGGATACACCACCCAAATCCTCTCGTTGGTCCATGAAGTCACCGCCAAGCAGGCATTCCCTTGGCCCCTCTACATCCAACTGACGTCCGCGCACGACCGCGGCGACGCCGTGGGGGCCACGGTACGCATGACCACCACCGGCGACGGCTGGGGAACGGGATTCCATGCCGAAACGTTCCATGACGCCGGCGCGGGCACCACGATCGGGGTCAATATCGAACCTCACAAACGGGTCGATTCGGGCAGATCCATTGGTGTCAACATCCAAGCGGTCGATTGGGCAATGCAGGGCAAAGCTCCGGAAACCACCACGATCGACGAAGCGATCAACATCCAATCCGCCCCGAAGGCGCGCTTCCGAGACGGGATTCGCTTCGATGCGGGCAGCCGCGGCGGCCGTGCGATCGCGATCGACGGCAATTGGGACAGTGGCATCCACTTGGGCGCGTCCCCGATCGACTTTGGCGGAGACGACGGAGTCCGCCTGACTTGGGACCCGGCCGCGCGACGGCTGGTGGTGCGCGATCGACGTACCGGAGCCGTCGTGGCCACGCTGGCTCGTGCACCCCGCCGCTGACGGCAACCTTTCCGGATCGAAAACCATCCATGACTCCCAAGCCTTTCATCCTCGACGACGATCCGACGGGAACCCAGGCCGTGCACGGCGTACCGGTGCTGACGCGGTGGGATGTCGACACGCTGTGCGCCGAACTGCTCGATCCCTCCCCCGCCTGCTTCCTGCTGACCAACAGCCGGGCCCTCCCCGAAGCGGAAGCGAAGCGTCTCGGCCGCGAGACCGGAGCGGCGATCGCGGCGGCCTCCGCACGCACCGGGCGACCCGCCACGGTGGTCAGTCGTTCCGACTCCACGCTGCGCGGGCACTTTCCCGCCGAAGTGGACGCGTTGTCCGAAGGACTCGGACTCCCCGGAGCGCTGGTGCTGCTTTGTCCGTTCTTCGCCGACGGTGGCCGCGTGACCCTCGACGGGGTCCACCACCTGCTGCGCGAGGGCGTGCCGGTGCCGGTCGGGGAAACCGAATTCGCCCGGGACCGCACGTTCGGCTATAAATCGTCGAACCTCGCGGAGTGGGTGGTTGAAAAGAGCCGTGGGCGGATCCGGATTTCGGAGGTGGGGCGGATCGACCTCGCGACCGCCCGGCGCGGGGCGGAGGCAGTAGCCCAACGTCTGGCCGAACTGGCCCCGGTGTGCCGAGTGGTCACCGTGGATGCGTCCCTGAGGTCGGATATCGACGCGGTGGCGGCGGGCGTCGCCCGGTACGAATCAAGCGGAGGAATCCTGATCGCGCGCACGGCCGCCGATTACGCGGCGGCGCGAGCGGGCATCGCACCGATGCCACCGCGCGATCCGAAATCCCTCGCATTGGCGGATGCACCGATGTTGGTCGTGGCGGGCAGCTACGTGGAGCGAACCACCCGACAGTTGGAGCGACTCGCGACCCTCCCGGCTCTGGAGTGGGTCGAAATCGAGGTCGAGCGTCTGCTTGGCCCGAACGCGGACGACGAGGAGGAACGCTGCCGAAGCGCGGTGATCGCGGCGCAACGCGCGGGTCGCGACACGGTGCTCGCCACCACGCGAGACCTGCACCATGCCGGAGACCTCGCTTTCGGAGCCATCGTCGCCGAGCGCGTGGCCCGCGTGGTACGTGCCGCGGTCGCCGCACACCGTCCGCGGTGCTTGGTGGCCAAGGGCGGAATCACCTCGAGCGTGCTGCTCGTCGACGCCCTCGCGGTTCGCCGCGCATGGGTCGAGGGCCCCGCCCTTCCCGGCGTTCCCCTGTGGACCTTGGGTCCCGAAAGCGCCGCGCCGGGCCTGCCGGTGGTGGTGTTTCCGGGAAACGTCGGGAACGACGACGCGCTGGCGGATTTGGTGGCGCGGTACCGCCGGAGCGCCACGATCGAAGGCTAGACCCGGCCGAACGCCTCGTGGCCGGCGGATCGGGCCACATGCCTCAGCAATGTCGTGAGCACCTCGTCGCGATCGACCCCGGCGAGCCCGAGCGCGAGTTGGGTTTCGATGTAGCCCAGCGGAACCCCCATGTCGAGCCGGTCCCCCACCGTTTCCACCGCCACGTAACGTTCCAAGGTGCGCAGCATCTCGAGCGAACTGGTCAACTGGATCTCGCCGCTTTGGCGGATGTCGTCCACGATATGCCGTTCCAGACATTCGAAAATGCGGGGCGGCAACACATGCATGCCGAAAAACGCGAGGAACCATCCGCGCTTGACCCCGGGAGTCTGCAGGTGCTCCGCGGCGTATGGGATCGACGGTTTCTCCGCGATCGAACGCACGGAGTACGTGGGAGGGTCCGATTGACCGAGACGCTCGCCTGCCACCGTTCCGAACAGGTGGAGTTTGTCGTCGGGGGTCTGCTGCACACCCGACACGGCGCATTGCACGAGCGAATAGGTATCGATCACCTGCTGGGCGCATCGCTTCCGCGATCCCGAGATGTACACGTGGTCTCCGAGCAGGAGCAGGAAGGGTTCGTCGCCCACGAACGCGCGGGACTGATGGACCGCGTGGCCGTACCCGTCGGGCGAATGCTGGACCACGTAGGTGACCCGCTCCTCGATGCGGCGTAGCGCGTCCGCCTGCGCGAGAGCCCACTCCTTGCCGCGGAAAGCACTTCGTTCGTCGTCGCCGAGCGCCGCGAAATGGCGCCGGAAAGGCTCGTCGCCCCCGGGCGACACCACGATGCAGATTTCCTCGATGCCCGACGCCAGGCATTCCTCGACAATGATCTGGATGGTGGGCTTGGTGATGCCGTCCCTGTCCACGAGGGGCATCATTTCCTTTTGTATGGACCGGGTCGCCGGGAACTGGCGTGTTCCCTTACCCGCCGCCGTGATCACGGCCTTGCGCACCGCCGCCATGAAGTTGCGTTCCCTTCCTTATTCCCGCGAATCCGCGCGGTGTTCCGGCAGCCCGGAAAGCAAATCGAGCAAGTGGGGCTCGATCCGGGCCCGCAGCGCGGCGTTGGCGTAACCGACCCATGCCACCGGCGCCCGGATGTCGAGCGGCGCCGAAAGCGGCGCGCCCCATTCGTCCACGACGGGTACTCCGGCCTCGCGGGCGATGAGTTCGACGCAGATGTCGTAGGGGTGGCAGACCAGTTTCGGGGGGAGTCCGAGCGCCGCGACGAACACGGGCCGCAGATCCGCGAGGAATCGGTCATGCCCCACCATCAGTTCGTAGAGTTGCCCCCCCGTGGTCATGTACTGATCGTCGAAAACCACCGGGTTCTCGCCGTCCTCGGGTGCGACCCGGGCGTAGAGTTGCTCCTCCAACGCGGCGGTGGCGGCCTTGGCGGGCGGGAAGAATTTGACGAGCGCGGAGAAGCCATGGGCGAGGGTTTCGCTCTTCGACGGGCGGATCGGAAGGGTTTTCCACGTGCCGTCGACCAGGTTGCGCGTGCGACGATGCGCCCCGCTCCCCCGAATCGCCCAGAGGCGGTCGGCGAAAAGGTTGCGGGTGGTCGGCAGTTCGGTCATCACCGCAACTTCGATATCCGCGAGCGTGGTTGCGCGTCCCCGGTTCGGCGCGATCCCGGTGAGCGCCCACGCGGGCCGCTTGTTGAACATCAGGTTGCGCGTGCCGTCGATGGGGTCGACCATCATGAGGAACCGTGCGTCCTCCTCGCGCGCCCCGTGCGGAAACACCTTCCAACCGGCATCCTCGATGCCCTCGGCGATCAAGGCGAACGGACCGTCCTCGCCGGCCCATTCCTCGCAAAACGCGTCGATGATCTCCTCGGCATGCACATCGATGGCGTAGATCGTGTCGCCACCGCGCACGTCCGCCACGCCGTCGAGGGTGCGTTCGAGCATGGCCTCCTCCTGCGCGACAAGGTCGGCGTGCAAGCGAGCCTGCAGGCGATCGTGCAGAGCGCCCACCTTTTCGAGCAGCCGGTCGGGATTGGAAAGCATATTCATGGGAGGTCCATCATGCGCGCCGCGGCTTCGGGAATCGGCGGCAAATCGTTTTCGGGCCGATCGAGCAGGAACCAAGCGCAGGCCGACCAATCGTCGTGGCGTTCGAAGATCCCGCCATTCGGATCGCCGGGATCCCACGGCACGGGTTCGGCCGCGGTCCGCAGCGGCGTGGTGCCTCGATGGCGCAGCACCGCGCGGTCCTCGGCGCTCCCCCAACCGATCTGCTGAATGGTGATGCGCGCGGAGGCGTGGAACCAAACGGGATCGGGCAAATGGAGCCGGTAGAATCCGTGGACTCCCACCGCCTGGTCGGCGAGCGGACACCCTTGGTACGCATGCGCGTAGGCACCTTGGCCCCAACCGGTGCCGATGTAGTCCTCCGTGCCGGTTCCGCACAATGTGGGACGCGTGTCGTCTCCGTCGAGGAACGCCTTGACTTCGCCTTCCCCCCACCATGTGGCGGCATAGGCATCCCGGTTCGACCGCACTCCGATCGCGGCGCCGAGGAAACGTCCCCGGCCGCGGACCGTGGGCAGGATTTCGAAATCGCGACGCACCGCGGTGGGATTTTCCCGGCGAAACGTCGCGTGGAAATACAACGCATTCTCGGGATGCACGTCGCCGACCGTGACATCCACATCGTGGAAGCACATCGCCAAATCCGTTCCCGACTCATTGACCAGCGCGATGCGCATGCCGGTGCGAAACGGCATGGGGGCGGTGCAGCAAAAGCTACGCCCCTCGGGACTCGAGAACCACGCATTCTCGAACGCGGTCATCCGTCCCGCGCACTGGCAGAAGAAATCGCCAAGCGGCGCGTCGACCGCCGGCGTGGCCGCTCCATCCCAGTGCATTTGCAGCCGCAATCCGCGCAACATCCGCGGCGTTCGGTCGTCGATGGTGATCCATATGCGACGCACCATGCCGGCGGTGCCGTGGATTTCGGCGAGCACCTCCGTGGCACCGGAGGGAATCGACACCCAGGGACGTCCCTTGCGGCCTCCGTCGACGGTCCCGCCCGCACCCGGTGCACCGGTCGGATTCTCCGGCGAAAACCAACGCGTTCGGATGGGCGTCTCGGGAAATAGGTGGATTGGTTCCATTTCGCTTTTTCATCCTATCGCCGTTTTCCCTCCATCGGCGGGTGTTGTCGGCGCCGGCGAACGCCGCGAATGGAACCAATTGGTACCGTTTCCGGACGGGCGGTGCCGGTCCGGAATCGCCCACGCGGTGAGGGTTTCAGGGGTTGGGCGGCGACGTGCAGATCAGCACGACCAATGTTTCGTTGCCCGTGTTTTCGATCCCGTGCACGCACCACGGCGGCAGATAGACGAAATCGCCCTTCTTCACGTCGCGTTGGTAATGGGCGAACGTCATGCGCCCCGAGCCCTCGAGGATCACGTAGGTTTCCTCGGTTTCATGGCTGCCCGGTTCGAGCACGACATGCGGAGGAACATAAAACAGCACGAGGCCGAGATTCTTCGACGGCGCGTTCGGGTTCACGGGATGCACGACGCGCACGCCGAGCCCATGGCATCCCGGGTACACGACCGGGACTCCGTCCTGCGCCGTCACGATCATCGGGTCCGGCGGAACATCGGGTTTGGGGATGAGCGGCTCTCGGCCGTCGGTGTAGCCTTGGAACTGGGTTATCTTCGCCATCGAATGTCCTTTCAGAAGTCGCGGTGGTAGCCCGCGGTCCATCCGCCGTCGACCACGAGGCAGTGCCCCGTGATGTAGCTGCTTTCCGGGTCGGCCAGGAAACAGGTCGCCCGGGCGATTTCGTCCACCGACCCGGGCCGGCCGAGGGGCACGTGGTCGAGCATGCGCTGGACCGATTCCCGGAACATTCCGCCATCGCCGTAGAAAAGTTGCTTCGTGCCTTCGGTCAAGGTCGACCCCGGAGCGACGGCGTTGACGAGGATTCCCTCGGATCCGAGCTCGATCGCCATCGCTTTGGTGAGATTGACCATGCCCGCCTTGGCGGCCGCGAACGCGCATTGCAGGCGCAGGGGAACCAAGCCCACGATCGAGGCGATGTTGACGATCCGGGGGGCATCGCTGCCGCGAAGCAGCGGAATCGCCGCCTTCGACATCAGGTACGTGCCTTTCAGATCGATATCGACAATGCGGTCCCATTCGGTTTCGGGAAACAAATCGATGGTCACCCGGTGGCGCATCGTATTGACCCCGGCATTGTTGATCAGGATGTCCAACCGACCGTGGGCGAGGCGAATCTCCTCCGCCGCGGCCGCCACGGCATCCGGGTCCGAAATATCGAGCACCTGCGCCAGGCCCCCGATTCGGTCCGCCGTATCGCACACCCCGTCGACATCCACGTCCGCGCACACCACCGTGGCGCCGCCCCGTGCCATGGCCTCGGCGATGCCGGCCCCGATGCCCCGCGCCGCTCCCGTCACCCAGGCGATCCGCCCGGTAAAGTCAACCTGCATGGTGTCCTCCGCCCCGGGCAGGTTCCCTTCGGCCGGCAGGAATCCTCCCGGCGCGGGCGTAACTGAACGCGTCGCGCCCGGGCATCGCCGCTCCCGGCGCCCCTACCGGAGGTCCCATGCCCAAGCAAACCCTTGCCTTCGTCGGCACCTACACCAACGACAACGCCAGCCTCGGTGTCTATGTCCACCG
The DNA here is from genome assembly GCA_046076415.1 of Armatimonadota bacterium. Classification (GTDB taxonomy): domain Bacteria; phylum Armatimonadota; class Armatimonadia; order Armatimonadales; family Armatimonadaceae; genus CAIRTT01. The sequence goes on along the minus strand of JBJTRZ010000488.1, from coordinate 7,430 downwards.
CTACGACGCCGCGACCGGAACGTTGACCTTCCTCGCCAACGCCCCCAAGGTCGACAGCCCGTCGTTCCTCGCCACCGCCCGCGGCGGAACGCTCCTCTACGCGGTGATCGAAAACACCGAAGGGGAAATCGCCGCGTTCAAGGTCGATCGCTCCTCGGGCACCTGCAAACTCCTGGGCAAGCAATCGACGCACGGTGCGCATCCTTGCCACCTCGCGGTCGATCCCACCGAAAAGTGGGTGATCGTGGCCAACTACTCGAGCGGCAATGTCGCGGTGTTTCCGATCGAAGCCGACGGCTCCCTCGGCGCCGCCACCGATGTGCTGCAGCAAAAGGGCACCGGACCCGACACCACGCGCCAAGAGGGCCCGCATGCCCACTCCGTCACGTTCGATCCGAGCGGCAAGTGGATCGTGGTGGGAGACCTCGGCGCCGACAAGTGCTTCGTCTACACCCTCGACACCGCCCGCGGCAAACTGATTCCGGCCCGCACCCCGGCGATCTCCCTCAAGCCCGGAACCGGCCCTCGGCATTTCGCCTTCCACCCCAAGGGACGGTTCGCCTACGCCATCGGCGAACTCGGAAACACCGTCACGGCGTTCGCGTTCGACCCCAAGCGCGGCGAGTTCTCCGAAATGCAGACGATCGCGACGGTGCCGGATGGCTGGGCGGGAAAGAGCTTCTGCGCCGACATCGAAGTGCATCCCAGCGGAAAGTTCCTTTACGGATCCAACCGGGGGCACGACTCCATCGCGATGTTCGCCATCGATGAACGCTCCGGACGATTGACGTCCCTGGGGCAGGAGCCGGTCCGCGGCCAATGGCCCCGCAACTTCGCGATCAGTCCCGACGGCCGGCACCTGCTGGTGGGCGATCAGAACACCAACGCCGTGGTGGCGTTCGCCATCGACCCGGCTCGGGGTCGACTGACGGCCACCGGCAAGCAATGGGCGATCCCCGCGCCCGTTTGCATCCTTTTCCAGGAGTAGCGCATGAAGGTTTCGTTGTGCGGGGCCGGGCTCGGCGCCGGCGGACTCGATTTCCTCGGCTTTGTCGATCTGGCCGCGCGCCACGGTTTCGATGGAGTGGATTTCGGGGTCGGTGGCGCGCAGGCGGCGGCCGAGGCGTTGGGCGGAATCGACGCCGTGAAGGCGCGCCTCGCCGAGCGAGGGGTGGCTGCGGCGACTTGGGGACTCGATGTCGAGTGGCGGGGCGAACCGGAGACGTTCGACCAAGGGTTCGCCGGGTTCGAGCAACGTGCCGCGTTCGCGGCGGCGCTTGGCTGCGACCGGTGCTGCACGTGGATGCCCCCCGCGTCGAACCGACCGACGGAGCAATGGATGTCGGAGACCGCGGAGCGCTTCGGAGCGATCGCACGCATCCTCGGCCGCACCGGGGCACGGCTCGGACTCGAGTTCGTCGGCCCGCACCACCTGCGCGCCGGCGGTGCGAATGCGATGGGAACGGAGCCGACCGTTTGGACCGTCGATGGCACGCTCGAGCTGATCGCGCGCATCGGCGAGCCCAATGTCGGTTTCATGGTCGACTCGTACCACCAATACACATCGGGGGCGACGAGCGCGGATCTGGTGCGCCTCGGCGACGCTGGAATCGTGCATGCGCACATCAACGACGCTCCGGCGGGCGCCACGCCAGAGACCGCGATCGACAATCGGCGCGTGCTGCCCGGCGACGGCGTGATCGATCTGGCCGACTACGTGGCCGGCCTGCGCGCGGCGGGCTATTCGGGCTACGTTGCATGCGAAGTGCTCGCGCCCGAGCCGGTCGCAGGCGATCCGGAAACGGCCGCCGCGTTGATTCGCGAACGGCTGCGCGCGCTCGGTTTGTAGGGTTTCCGGGCCCCTTGGGGGGTCGTGTTAGAATGGTGCCACCCCGGCCTGAGGGGATGAGGTAGACATGTCCAACCAATTGCGCGTCCGCATCCTGCTCGGCGCGATGATGTTCTTCCAGTACGCCGCATGGGGCGCGTGGGCTCCGGTGCTCGGCGCGACCCTCGGCAGTCCGGATGGTGTGTTCAAAGCGTCCGGCACGGTGATCGGGGCCATCTTCGGCATCCTCTGGCTCGCCTGCATCGTCGTTCCGTTCGTGGGCGGCCAGCTGGTCGACCGCAAGGTGCCTGGCCAGCTCTACATGGGCGTCTCGGCCGTGGTGTGCGCCGCGAGCGCGTGGATGATGTCGTCGCAGTCGACCACCGGCGATCTGGTGGGCGGCCTGCTCCCCACGAGCGGCCTCGGCCTTTGGCTTGTGGTCTGGTCGATCGCCTTCGCCCCCACCATCGGGATCGGCAACTCGATGTGCCTGCACCACTTGGGACGGGAGACGGGCGGCGGCGCACCCGCGGGTCCGAAAGCGAAGGTCAACTTCACCGTGGCGGGCATTGTGCTCGGCATCGCGGTGGCGGGAGCGAATCAGTTCCTTTGGAAGCTCGCCGCGTTCGCCAATGTCGAATTGACCTCTATCTTCTTCCTCGCGTTGATGATCCTCGCCGCCGCCACCGCGTTCAAATTGGTGCATGCACCCGACGCCGATGGCGCGTTCTCGGCGATGCGGACCATGGGAACCATCGCGTGGGTCGTGGTCGCGTTCGTGGTCTCCTGGGCCAAGACCAGCCTGACGAGCATTCCGGTCTCCGAGATGGCGGTGGCGGCGGGCGCAGGAGCCCTTTGGGCCGTCGCGTCGTTCCTGGTCCCGCATACGCCACCCAACAAGCAAGCGCCCGACCCTTGGGCGTTCCTCAAGGCGTTCGGGCTGTTCAAGGCCGTGCCCGGGTTCACCGCGTTCATCTTGATTTCGCTCGTGGCGTCCGCGGAATTCCAGTTCTTCTACACCCTCTCCGGCCAGTTCCTGGGCAGCCTCGGCATTCCCGAACCGCAGATCGCGCCGTTCAAGGCGAGCAGCCAGTTGGCGGAGATCTTCGCCCTCGCCATCCTCCTTCCGATCTGCCTGCGCAAGTTCGGCATGCGGACCACCCTCGTGCTCGGCACGCTCGCCTGGTCGTTGCGCTACTTCATCTTCGCCACGAAGCTGGTGGTGCCGGTGATCGCGTCGCTCACCCTCCACGGCGTCGGCTTCGCGTTCGTGTTCATCACCAGTTACTTCTACATCGACCGGGTCGCTCCCAAGGATATCCGCGGATCGGCCCAGTCGTTGTTCACCCTGGTCACCTTGGGGGTGGGCAACTATCTGGGTTCGGTGCTCTCCGGCAAGCTTCAGGACGGCTTCACCACCACCGTGGCGGGTGCCCCGGTCGTGAATTGGCCTATGGTGTTCGTGGTCCCGGCGGTGTTGACCCTGGCCTCGGCCATCGCGTTCGCAGCCACGTTCAAGGAACCCAAGGCGGATCCATCCGAACCGGCGACCCTGCCGGCGCATTAGCGCCCCGGCAACCGCCTCCACCCGCCCCGGCACGCCATTGCGCGACGCCGGGGTGGGTATGCTTTTGGGCGACCCGATGGACGACTTCCCCCTCGCCGAACGCCTGCTCGATTGGTACGCGACCGCCAAACGCGAGATGCCTTGGCGCGGCACGCGCGATCCCTACGCGATCTGGATTTCGGAAATGATGCTCCAACAGACGCAGGTGGCGACGGCAACTCCGTACTGGTTGCGTTGGATGGAGCGTTTTCCCACGGTGCAAGCCTTGGCGGACGCTCCGATCGATGCCGTGCTCGCGCAGTGGCAGGGCCTCGGATACTACGCCCGGGCCAGAAACCTGCACGCGGCCGCGCGGCGGATCGCGGGAGAATTGGGGGGTGTTTTCCCAAACGACGTCGAGGGGCTCTTGCGCTTGCCGGGTATCGGGCGCTACACGGCCGGAGCCATCGCCTCGATCGCGTTCGGAGCCGACACGCCGGTCGTCGACGCCAATGTGGTGCGGGTGTTGTGCCGCCTCGACGGAATCGCCGAGGCCCCCAAGGGAACGGCGGTGCAGGAACGCTTGTGGAACCGGGCGGCGCAACTGCTCCCCCGCGGGCGGGCAGGCGACTTCAATCAGGCGATGATGGAACTCGGTGCCCTGGTCTGCCAACCAAATCCGCGCTGCGCAGCGTGCCCTTGGCAGGAAGCGTGCGTCGCCCGGAAGTCGGGCGCGCCACAGGACTACCCCGCCAAGGCGCCCCGCCCGACGTTCACGCAGCACCGCGATGCGTGCGCGGTGGTTCGACGGGACGGTCGGGTATTGCTGACGCGCCGTCCCCTCGACGGACTTTGGGGCGGTTTGTGGGAGTTGCCGCGCGTGGAGGCGCAGTCCGAGGAAACGGTGGAAATGGCCGCCCGTCGGGCGTGCCTCGAGGTCGCGGGATTGTCGGCGGACACGGGGCTGGCGGTGGCAACGGTCCGCCACGGGGTCACCACGCGCCGGATCACCTTGACGGCGGTGGAATGCACGGTCGAGGGGTCCGCGGAAGCGACCCCGATCGGCTGCTCGGAGGTTGCGTGGGCGGGGCCCGACGAACGCGCAGCTTTTCCGTTGTCGTCCCCGCAAGCGAGGATCTGGAAGGCGGTATTCGGGGACGTTTGAGCGGGAGGCTTGGTTGGGGGCCGATCAGTTTCGCTTGCGCGCGGCGGCCATGGGACGAAGGGTTCGTCCCGATTGCATCTCCGCGTTGTCGTGTTCGCGGAGGAACTTCGTGACGAAGGCGGGTCCTCGGTCCTCGAGCAATTTCTGAATGGCGAGGAATGTGCGGGCCTCGTCGATCGATATGCCCCGTTCCTCGGCGACCGTGGCGGCGACGTTCTCCATCACTCCCCGGGTGGTTTCAGTCTGGGTTTCCATCCACTGGGACCAGAGTCGGGCACCGCGCTCGGGCGTACCGTAGAGGCGGGCGAACCGTTCGACGGGAGTTTCGGCGTTTTCCGGAAGTTCGGACATGGCGCCATTGTACGGCACCGTGGATTCAGCGCCGCAGCACCAGGAAAGCTCCAAGGGCGATCACCGCGACGATCCCGATCGCGACCACCAACCGCAACAGGGTGCGGGAGGGTGCGGGGGCGTCACCTCGATCCGATTCATCCTGATAGGCTTCGATCCACGATTGCATGGCGGAATCGGCGGCCCGTCCGGACGCTCCATCGGAAGTGGCTTGCAGACATATCAGGGTCGCGCCGGGACGCGCCGATGGCTTCCACTCGATCGTCACTTCCACATCGATGCCTCGGGCTCGGACCATCCCGACCACTCCGGACGAAACCCGTTTCCTCGAGACGCGGCCGATGCGCGCCAAGGCGCGTCGCGCCCGCGGGGCAACGGATTCGAGGTCGCCGGAAACGGTGATGTCGACGAATCGGCTCACGATTGCAGGCTTCCGACGGGCCACGTTCGCACCCCGAATTCCGCAAGCATTTCCGCCACGGTCCAAAGCGGCAGGCCGATCACATTGGATGGATCCCCGTCGATGCGCGCCACGAATGCCATCGCCCGGCCCTGCATTCCATAACCGCCGGCTTTGTCGTAGGGTTCTGGAGTGGCCACGTAGGCCGCAACGGCGGATTCGTCGAGGGGAGCGAATGTGACGAAGGTGCGAACCAAGCGGGAATCGCGTCGCAGCACTTCGCCGCTCCGGGACTCCATCAGGGCGACGCCCGAGAGCACGGTGTGGGTGCGGCCGGCGAGGGACCGCAGCATCGTCGCAGCCTCCTCGGGGTTGGCGGGTTTGCCGAGGATACGGCCGTCCGGATCCACGACATCGGTATCCACTCCGAGCGCGAGGCCGTCGTGTCGCAACGCAACATCGAGCGCCTTGGCTTCGGCGGCGGTGCGGACATAGGCTTCCGCTCCCGCCGACTGGTCGATGGTTGCTTCGTCCACGTCGCTCACGACGATGTCGAACGGCACTCCCAAGTGGGCGAGCAGTTCGCGGCGGCGGGGCGAGGCGGATGCCAGATGCACCGCGAGCTTCACGCGAGCGCGTCGGGACTCGAAGCCGGAGCGTCGTCGGGACCGGGGGTCGGAGTCGCCTCCGTCGTCGTAGGAGTGGCGTCCGAAGGATCCGTGGGCAGCGCCGTGGTGGCGGTGATTTCCGGTGCTGCGGGATCGCCGATGTCGGGCACTTCGATCGGCGCCGGAGCCGGCACCTGTTGTTCAAGTTCCCGGACCCGGGCTTCGAGGAGCGCAATGTCGTCCTCGGCACCGCGTGCGGCGGCCTCGGCATCCGCGCTTCCCTCCGCTCCGCCGTGTCGACCGGGCAGCCATTCCCCGATCTTCTCCCGAACGGGTCGACCGCGTTCCTCGAGTTCGACGATCACCGTGGGGGCATCGTCGACGATTCGACGCACTGCGTCGTCGACTCCCTTCGCCGCTTTCTCGAGCCAATCGAAGGCGGTGGCACCCATCCCGAGTGCGACATCGGCGACCCGTTCCGGCGTGATGCGCGGTGCGCCCGCGTTGCCGGGTTCATTGGGCTGGTCCGATTCGACCGGGCCGTTTTCGCTTTCCATACCGGGTGGATCCTCCTGTCGGGCGGGCGGTTTCGTGCTAATCCTGCGGACCAGCGTAGACATCGCGGCGCAACACCCCCACATACGGGAGGTTGCGGTAGCGTTGGTTCCAATCGAGTCCGTATCCGACGACGAATTGATCGGGAACGGTGAACCCGACGTAATCGGCCTCGATGGCGGCGCCGCGGCGCGTGGGTTTGTCCAGCAGGGTGACGACGCGGACGGAGGCGGGAGCGCGTTGGCGCAGGTTGCGCAGCACGTATCCCAGGGTCAGCCCGGTGTCGATGACGTCCTCGACCACCAGCACGTGGCGTCCCTCGATCGAATCATCGAGATCCTTCGTGACTCGGGTTTCCCCCGAGGATTGCGTGCCGGCGTAGGACGAAACGCCCATGACATCGACGGTCAGCGGCATTTCGATCGCGCGCATGAGATCGGCCATGAACGGCAACGAGCCTTTGAGTATGGTCACCAGGTGCGGATCGCGTCCCGCGTAGTCCTGCGAAATCGCCGCACCGAGGGCCGCGACTCGGGCGGCGATCTCCTCTCCGGTGAAGAGGATTCTCTCGACATCGGCATGCAGGCTGGGGTTCATGGTCGGCTCCGAGGTTTGGGGAGTCGCGATTGGCTGGCAAGGCTCCGGCGACCCTGCAGTGTACGGTCGGCGCGACCAGCATCGCAATGCGCTATGGTCCGGGCGATCCCGGTCCGAAGTGTTCGAAAACCGGTGCCGTGCGGTGTTAGGATGAGCGGAAATGGAACTCGAGGGACTTTTCGACGATCCGGATTCGGCCCGCGCGGCTTGGCTGCGTGCGGAGATCGAGCGACACAACGTGGCGTACCACGTTCATGATGCGCCGACGATCAGCGACGCGGCGTACGACGCGCTTCTGCGGGAGTTGCAGGGGCTCGAGGAGCGACGTCCGGATCTGGCGACATTGGACTCGCCGACGCATCGGGTGGGCGCGGCTCCCG
>JBJTRZ010000487.1:0-5014 GCA_046076415.1 Armatimonadota bacterium | reverse complement strand
CTTCATTACCCCGTGGGCGTATTTTGTGATAACCCGACATACCCGGTTTGAACCGCGAAAACCGGTTACATAATGATCGTGGGAAACGGACCAGCCTGTTGGCCGTTCCCGAACCTCATCGCGGTTTCGTCCTCCCCCGTGCCGCGCCGGTCTGGTTTCCCGCGGGCTCCATTCCCTCGCCGCCCGCGGTGAAGCCGGGCGCCTGGCCGACAGGCCGGGTGGCGGCGGCTCCCGAAGGTTTCCCCGCTGGCCGCCGCATCCCATCCTCCCGACCCTGCCGCGGTATAATGGCGCGCCGGGCCACGCACCCGGAACTGGAGGGTTTTCCTATGTCGGGCCATAGCAAATGGCACAACATTCGCCTGCGCAAAGGCAAGCAGGACGCCGTGCGCGGCAAGTTGTTCACGCGGCTGGCGAAGGAAATCATCATCGCCGCCAAGGCCGGCGGCGGTAGCCCCGACACCAATGTTCGGCTGCGCATGGCGGTGCAGACCGCCCGCCAGAACTCCATGCCCGCCGACAACATCAAGCGGGCGATCCAGCGCGGCACCGGTGAACTCGAAGGCGGCAACCTCGCCGAAGTCACCTACGAAGGCTACGGCCCCGGCGGGGTCGCGATCCTCGTGCAGTGTCTCACCGACAACACCAACCGCACCTACCCCGAAATCCGCGCGGCGTTCTCCAAGGGCGGCGGTCGCCTCGGCGAATCGGGCTCCGTGGGTTACCTGTTCGAGAACAAAGGCATCTTCCTGATCGAGTCCGGCAACACCACAGAGGACGCGTTGATGGAAATCGCCCTCGAGGCCGGCGCCGAGGATGTCCAGCCCACCGGCGACGGCGGGTTCGAGGTGACCTCGGCGTACGCGGATTTCGCCGAGGTGCGCGATGCGCTCGACACGGCGGGGGTGAAATACGCGAGCGCCGACCTGACCATGGTCGCATCCACGAACGTTGCCTTGGCGCACGACGACGAAGCGCAGGTACTCAAGCTCCTCGATCGGATCGAGGAGAACGAAGACGTTCAAAACGTATTCCACAACGCGGAGTTTTCCGAAGCGGCGCTCGCCGCGGACTGAACCACGGGCCCGGCCCGGGAAAGCGAGGACGGCATGCGGACTCCCTTCGGTGCGGCGATGGCCGCCACCCTCCTGGTCGCATGCGCCCCCGCGCTCCGGGCCGAATCCCGCAAAACCCCGCCGCTCGCCGTGGAGATCGACGAGCCGGCGCTGGGTGGCCGACTCGCGAACGGCACCCCCGAGTTCATCGTGGTGCGGGTGACCTCCCGAGATGGCAGTTCGGGGCCGGTCCGCATCACGATCGGGCCGCAAAGCGGGTATGTCTCGTTTGGGGAAACCAGTGTCGAAGCGACCGTTCCCGCGCAGGGCACGCTCCGCGTCCCGGTTCCGGTCCTCCTGCAGATCACCTACCTCCCCCGGTTGCCCATTTCCGCCACCGTTTCCGTGCTCGGCAACTGGACCACTCAAGGTTCCGTGGTGGCGGAGGCGCTGCCCGAGCTCTCCCGCGCGCACCACACCGTCGTCTTCGTCGGCGAATCCCGCGCCGAAACCACGCGTCTGAAGCACCGACTCGACACGTTCGACACCAAATCCGTCCCGGAAATGGGTGGACGTATGGGCGGCTCGGACGAGGCGCTGGTCGAAACCCTGATCGCCACCCCGGAGTCGCTGGCCGACGGCACCCTGCCGCTCGCCGCGGCGGACATACTTTGGATCGGCCCCAACACCCCGCCCCTCTCCCCGGCGGTGCGCGAGCGGCTCGCACGCTACGTGACCAGCGGAGGAATCCTGGTCGATCGGATCGGCACCGACATCACGACCACCGGATGGGGGAGGGTTGTCGACGATGCCACGCCGCTCCTTGCCGGGCGCCTCGCGTGGATCGGACTGCTGCGGCCCCACGACAATCGCCTCGCGCCGTCCCGCGAACTCCAGCAAAACACGTTCCTGGGCTCCGCGCCGTTCGGCGACCCGCTGGACCGGATCCGGGGCATGGACGCGCCCTCGCCGAGCACGCTCATCGGCTATCTCTTCGGCTTCCTCCTGCTCGCGGTTCCCGGACAGTACTTCCTGCTCCGACGTTTGAAACGACCATCCCTGGCCTGGGTCGCGACCCCGCTCCTCGCCGTGTCGTTCTCGCTCGCCGCGCACCGGCGTGCGGTGGCCACGCGGCCGGTGCATGAGGTGGTCAACCAACGCATTTGGCTCGAAGCCGCACCGGGGGCACGCACCGCGACCGGGCAACTGGCGATCGGGTTGTATTCGGCCTCGGGAGGCACCTACGCGTTCGCGCCCGGCATCGCGGGCGCGATTCCCGGCGACGCCGCGGCGGGCGGCTGGCATGTGCCCACCAACCCCGTGGACGGGGGAACCATCGACTCGGTGCGCCTTGCGCCTTGGTCGGTCCGCACCCACGAGTGGACCCTTCCCTCGGTGCCTTTGGGCCACGGGGTTTCCGCCTTCGTGCGCCAAAACGGCCCCGCGACCTACGAACTGATCGTGCGCAACGGCACGGATTGGACCCTCGACGCCGTGCGCGCCACCGCGGCGTCCCCGGATCGCGAGGTCACGATCGCGCCGGGTCAAACCGTGGTCATCCCGCTCGACGGTACCCGGCTGTCGACGTTCTCCACCCGCACCGCGCTCAACCGGGTCGTGCTCGAGGGCGCGTTCGCCGCCCATCCCAACACGATCACCGACGGCTACAAGGAATATCCCGTTTCGGGGCCGCGCCTCGCGCTCACCGGCCGGCTGCGCGGGTTTCCGGTCGCGACGCGCGTGAACGGCCGCCGCGTGGATGTCCAGCATTCGGAAACATGGCTCATGGTGCCGCTGCTTCCGGAGGCGCCATTGCCCCTCGTGCGCTGATCCTCACCGGCGCGCACTCCGGGGTGGCGCCCCCCGACCACGGTGGTATGATCGTCCTTGGCTCCGCCGGCGACCCCGTTTCGCCCGCGGCGCGGGAGACTCCATGAAGATCCTGATCGTGGGTTGCGGCCGTATCGGCTCGACCCTCGCGCGATTGCTCTCCGCCCACCACGATGTCACCGTGGTGGACCGCACCTCGGAGGCGTTTCGTCGCCTCGGCCCCGATTTCCACGGCCATCGCCTGGTGGGTCCGGGCACCGACCGCGACATACTGGTGCGGGCCGGCATCGAAAGCGCCGACGCGTTCGTGTCGGTCACCGACGGCGACAACCGCAACATCATGGCGGCGCAGATCGCCAAGCGCGTGTTCAAGGTGCCGATGGTGATGACCCGCATCTACGACCCGTCGCGCGCCGCGGTCTTCCAGAAAATGGACATCCACGTGCTCAACACGACATCGCTGGCGGCCGGCTACTTCCGCGACATCGTGGAGGCGCGCACGCCCGCCGGATTCGGCGAACAGATCCAGGCGTATCTCGACGCCGTGCAGGAAGCCTGAGGGGGAACGGCGATGTACGTGGTGGTCGTGGGTGGCGGGAACGTGGGCTACTACCTGGTCAAGGACCTGCAGGCGGCCGGGCACGAAGTGGTGCTGCTGGAAAAGGACCGCGCGCGGGCGGCCCGCCTGATGGAGGAACTCGGCGCGCTGGTGCGGCAGGGCGACGGCTGCGAGGCGCGCGTGATGCGCGAGCACGGGTTCGACCGCGCCGATGTCATCGTGGCCGCCACGGGCGAGGACGAGGACAACCTGATCGTTTGCCAGATGGCCAAGACCCATTTCCATGTGAAACGGGCGATCGCGCGTGTCAACTCGCCCGCCAACGAACCGCTTTTCGCGGAACTGGGCATCGACACCACGGTCTCGGCCACCCGGATCATCTTCAACATGATCGAGCAGGAAATCGAGTCCGGACACATCGTCCCGCTCGCCGCCCTGGCACGCGGCCATCTCGAAATCGTCACCACCGAACTCTCCCAGCGCTCCCCCGTGGCGGGCCGGACGGTGGGGGAACTCCTCCTGCCGGGCGATGCGCACATCGTGGCGATCCTGCGCGGGGAACGGGGCATGCTGCCCTCGCCCAATGCCATCCTCCAAGCGGGCGACATCGTGCTCACGCTGGTGAAGACCGATCAGGAACCGCTGCTGCGCACCGTTTTCCACGAAGACTGACACGGTCAGCCGCGGCGGGTCGGCAAACGCCGGCGACGGTCCCGCGCGGCTCGGAGCATCCACCGCGCGCCCGTGAGGCCGCCGAACACCACCGCGGCGCCCAGCACGGTGACGAACCGGTGCCAATCCGGCCCTGGTCGTCCCCCGATCACCGCCCGTATGCGCACCGCATGGTCCGACACGCGGCTCGCCACCCAGGCGGAGGGTCGACCCAGCAGTTCCGAGGAAACCCGCCCACCGCTGTCGGCGGGCACGAAACCGCGGGAATCCCACAGCGATGCGACAAGGGTCGTGCCGGCATCGTCGGCCCGGCGCCAGAGTCGCTGGGTCGACCGGCAAATGCCCGCCAGCGCCCAGCGGCCCCCTTCGCGCACGAAAACCCCGCCGCCCGAATCGCCCGTGGCCACCGCGCATCCCTGCGGCGTGAACGCCCCGATCAACACGGTTTCGCCCCCGGACAAGGTCGCGCGCCCGACCAAATCGCCGTCGCCCCAGCTCATTCGGCCGTCCGCCCGCCCCCAGGTCCATCCCACCCTCCGACCCGCGGCGACGACCGGCTCGCCCGGGGCCAGCCCGCGCCCGACGACCACGGCGCGCAAACGATCGCCCGCGAGGCCCGAATGCAGCGGAGCCCACGTCGGAAGATCGCCCTCCACCTGCCACAGCACCAAATCCGCGTTCCCGACCTCCGTGCGCGCCACGGCGCGGTGTTCCTTGCCTTGGAAAACGAAGACCCCGCCGATGTGCCCTCCCACGTGTTTCGCGGTGAGGAACCAATGGCGCCCCACGGCGACCCCCGAGTAGTCGCCCCAAGCCCCGCAGTAGGCCCAGCCTCCGAGCTCGTCGCCGTAGCGGGCGCGCGGGGGCGGATCCAGCCGTCTCCCTGGCGGATCGGCCA
>JBJTRZ010000486.1:0-7245 GCA_046076415.1 Armatimonadota bacterium | reverse complement strand
TCGTCGCTCGACGTATCTCCCTTGCACCATACGGCGGGATCGACGGGCGAGCGGAACCAGATTTTCTCTTGGTCGCCCGCGGTGCGCACGGTTTCGTTCGGGTCGAATCCCGTGGTGCCCGCCTTGATTTCCTCGTCGGTCAGCACCGCCCGCGCCGGGTATCCCGGGATTCCCGTGAGGCGTTCGAGTTCGAGCAACGCGTCGAGGGATTTGTCGGCCGTGGCCTTCGCCTTGGGATCCTTGGTCGCGGCCCAGCGAAACGACTCGGCGGCCACGTGGAGCGCGGTCCAAAGCCCGTCGTTGTCGCTCGCCTCGTTCACCGCGCCCTTCTCGGGCTGACCGGGGACCTTCAGGGTGCTGCCGGAAATGTAGCCGCGTCGGTCATGCCGCGCCGCGGTGATCTGTTCGAAGCGCGCGGCCTTTTCCCGCAGCGTCACCGCACGTTCCTCGATGCATCCGACACCGCGATCGGTTTCGAGCCAAACCTTTCCGTCGTTGCCCGACCATATCCGCGAAACGCGATTCCCCGGGAGCCATCGTGTGCCGCGGAAGTAGCGGAAACTCCCGTCGCGCATGCGCCAGGCACCGTCGCCGGTCGCTCCCCAAAGGTCGCCGTTCGGGGCGAGATGCAGCGCGTTCAGGTCCACGCGCGGCATGCCGTCGCGCTGGTCGAGCGGTTGCCACCACTGATCGCCGTCGGTGTAGAACGCGCCGAGGTTGGTCGCGAGCCACCAACCTCCGGCACCATCGGGGATGGCTTGCCGCACCACCGTGTCGGCGCCCACCTGCGGTTGGTGCGGTTTGAACCGCGTGGGCAGGGTCGGCGTCTTCGGCAAGGAAACGTTCGCCGGGGGCTTGGGAGCGGTCAGGTCGCGCCGTGCGATCAACTGCAGGAACGTCGCGGGGCGCGCCGCCGGCGGCAATTGGGGTGGGGCGGCGAGGAGTACCGCGAGCAGGAGGGGCGGCATGGTCAACCTTTCCATCCAGTGGCGGCGATGCCGCGCAGGAACGTGCGCTGCGCGAGCAGGAACGCGAGCACCATCGGTCCGGTGAAGACGGTGGCGGCGGCCATCAGCAGATTGGGCTGTCCGTTGTGCCGTCCTTGGAACGCACCGAGACCGACGGCGAGGGTGTACTGCGATTCGTCGTGGAGGTAGATCAGCGGACCTTGGAAGTCGGTCCAGGCGCCGATGAACGCGAACAGTGCGACGGTGGCGAGCGCGGGTTTGGCCAGTGGCACCACCACCCGCGCGAAGATTCCCCACTCCGAACAGCCATCGAGCCGGGCTGCGTCGCTGAGCTCCTGGGGAATCGTCAGGAAGAACTGTCGGAGCAGGAAGATCGAAAACGCGTTCCCGAAAAAGCTCGGCACGATCAGCGGAAGCAGGGTGCCGGACCAGCCGAAGCTGCGAAACATCAGGAACGTGGGGAGTTGGGTGGCCTGCGCCGGGAGCATGATCGTGGCCAGCAGGATCACGAAGAGCGTGTCGCGCCCCTTCCATTTCAGCCGTGCGAATCCGTAGGCGGGCAGGGCGCAGGAGAGCACCGTGCCGACCACGGTGGCGCCGCAGAGCAGCAGGGTGTTGGCGAGGTAGCGCTGGAACGGAAACCGGGTGAGGGCGTGGGGGTAATTTTCCCAAACGAACGGGCGCGGGATCCATTCGATATTGGCGGTGAACGCCTTGCCGGGAAGTTTGAGCGAGGTGGAGACCATGAACGCGAAGGGGGCGAGCAGCAGCAGTCCGATCGCCCAGAGCGCCGCGTGGGCCAAAAGCGCGTCGCGCCGCGAGAGTTTCACGACCGGTCCCCCTCGTAATAGACCCACCGGGCCGATGTTTTGAAGACGAGCAGGGTGGCGGCGAGGGTGAGGGCGAAGAGGATCCACGCCATCGCGCAGGCCGTGCCCATTTTGAAGTACTCGAACGCGTTGCGATACAGGTGCAGCGCGTAGAAGAGCGTGGCGTTGTCGGGGCCGCCCCGGGTCATCACCCAGGTCTGGGTGAAGTACTGGAACGTTCCGACCACGCCCATGATCAGGTTGAAGAAGATCACCGGGGAGATCGCGGGCAGCGTGACATGCACCAACCGTTTCAACGGCCCGGCGCCATCGAGGGCCGCGGCTTCCTGCAGCGAGGCCGGCACGCCTTGGAGGGCGGCGAGGTAGAGCACGATGCCTCCGCCCACCCCCCAAAGGTCCATGAGGATGATCGCGGGTTTCGCGTATTCGGGGCTGGAGAGCCAGCTTGGTGCGGGTAGGCCGATCGCGCGCAGCCCCGCGTTCACCAGGCCGAACTCCGGATTGAGCAGCCAGAGCCAGAGCATCGCCACGGCCACGGTCGGCACCACCGATGGGAGGTAGCAGAGCGTCCGGTAGATCGCGGTGCCGCGCAGTTTCAAATTGAGCAGCAGCGCGATGGCGAGGCCGAGCAGCAGGGCGAGGGGCAGTTCCAGGAACAGGAACGCCGTGTTGCCCAGCGACGGCCAGAACATTTCCTTGTCGGCGAGCAGCTCGCGGTAGTTGCGCAGGCCGACCCAGATCGGCGGGGTGAGCACGCGGTAGTCGGTGAAGCTGAGGTACAGCGACGCGAGGAGCGGGTAGAGGGTGAACGTCAGGAATCCGACGATCCAGGGCGCGACGAAGAGCCAGCCGAGTCGTTGTTCGCGGCGGTTCACGCGGCGCCTCCGCGGGGGCGGTAGCGGTCCAGTTCGGCTTGGACCCGCACCCGGCAATCGGCGAGCGCCGCCTCCGGTTCCTTGCGCCCGTAGCGCACCGCGTCGAACGCCGCCGTCAGTTCGTTGAGGTAGAGATTCGCCACCGGCATGGGCGGGAAGAACCGTGCGTTGCGTCCGGCGGAGAGGTCCATGAACGTTCCAAAGCGCTCCTTCCACGGGGCGCCGGTGCGCAGGGTCGGGTCGGACAGCGCCGCGCGCACATTGGGCACGCCCCGCATGCGCTCGGCGAACGCGCGTTGACCGGCCAGGCCGCGGGACCAGTTCAGGAACGCGAACGCGGCCTCGGGGTCCTTGGTTTCCCGGGGGATGCAGAACAGGTTTCCGCCGAGCCAGGCGCCGCCCGCGTGTTCGGGCTTCGCGGCCGGGTGGGGCAGCGGGGCGATTCCGTACTGGGTGGCGGGCGCGTATTTTTCGGTCCACCACGTGTACCACTGTCCGGTGAAGACCATGCCCACTTGGCCGAGATAGAACGGGTTGTCGCTGCCCATTTCGGTCGCCAGCCCGCTGGCGAATCCCGACACGGCCTCGTTGCCCCCCTGCACGTCCATGAGGCGCTTGAACCATCTCGCCGCCTCGACCACTCCCGGATCATCGGCGGTCACGCGTCCGGTGGCCGGGTCGAGCACTTGTCCCCCGCACGCCGACACCAATTGCATCGGCTCGGGCGGGCGAAACCCGATGCGCCGGATTCGGCCTCCATCCCTTTGGGTCAGCCGTCCGGCGGTCTCCTCGAGTTCCTCGAGGGTGCGCGGGGGGCGTTCCGGATCGAGGCCGGCCTCGCGGAACACGCGCTTGTTCCACAGCAAAACCATGCAGTCGACCAGGTAGGGAATCGCCCAGATCCGTCCCTCGAATCGACATTGCCCGATTGCCGCCGGGGTGAAATCGTCGAGGCGGATGCCGGCCGCCTCCATCAAATCGTCGAGGGGACGGAGTGCGCGGTTGGCCGCGAGCGGGCCGAGCATCGGCGATTGTTGGAGCGTGAAAAGTTCGGGCGGCGCACCGCCCACCAGTGCCCGGATCGTCTTGTCGTCGGTGACCGCACCGAGGTTGGACAGCGGTCGGGCTGGCTTCGCGGATTGGTTGTAGACCCCGAGGGTATCTTCGAAATAGGTCTGCTCGTCGCCGACCCACATCGACCAGATGCGCAGGGATTCGGAATGGTCCGGGGGGCGGCACCCGGCGGCTAAGGCGGCTGCGCCGCCAAGCAACGCGCGGCGGCCAAGCGAGGAGCCGGCGGTCGAACGGGCGGGCCAGGGTGGTCCGGGGGGCACGTGGCAAGGTTCCACCGCGCCCATCGGGTTTCCTGTCGCCACGGGCTTCGTGGAGCGCTGGTTACCCGGCACGACGTTTCGGGTAGGATGGCCCATGCGAACCGATGGCGAGCAGGGGGTTGGCGTGGAGTCCGCCAGGAGCTGGCTCGCGCGCTTCGCTCCGTTTGTGTACGCGGTGCCCGAGACGACCGCCGATCAATGCCGCGACCTGATCGCGCGCGTTCGCCGTTTGCGCGAGGAATCGGTTGGGGTGGTGTCGGGGCTCGAGGTGGATCCCGGGTCGGTCGAGGGGCCCGAGCTGTTGTCGACGGTGCGTCACGCGGTGGCGAGCCTCGACGGCGTGGAGGAGGATCTGCGTCGACGCCTCGCGCGGCTGGCGCCGGGCGACCCCGACGGGATCGTGGATTTGGATGCCCTGCGCGAGAAGATGGCGGAGCGGGCCGCGCGCGAGGAACTGGGCGTGGCCACCGGCACGGCGGTTCCGGAGGGCTTCAAGGAGCGCATCACCGGTGGAAACCGGGGTGCGGCGGTGGGGCTTTTCGTGTTCGGCCTCGGCTGGAACGCGTTCACGCTCGTGCACGCGACCCTGATGATCGGCGGGATGGTGCGCGCCTTTGGTTGGATCGCGCTGGGGCTCCTGCTGTTCTATGCGATCTTCTTCGGCGCGGGCTTCGCGATGTTCAAGGGGGCCTACGAAACGGCCAGCGCGGTGGATTTGGAACTCGACGGCTGGGAGTTGTCGGTGACACGGACCCTTGCGGGCAGGGCGCGGCGCCGAACGTGGACCTTGGGACCCGACTCGCGGGCGAGCGCGGCCGTACCCGTGATTTCCCGCGGCTCCGGTGCCGCCGCGATGCCGGCGCTCCGCCTTTCCGACAAGGATGGCAACGAATTCGATATCCCCGGCGGGTTCGATCCGGTCCGGCGGCACGCGCTGGAGCGGCGCATCAACGCGCATATCGCCGCGCAGGCCTGAATCAAGCGGGAGACGGCTGGCAAGGTGCGCCGAATCGCGCTTCGGCGAGACGGATTTCGGCGATCCACTCCTGGAGCTCCGCCGCGAGGCGGGTCTCCCCGCCAGCTGCGAGCGCCCGCAGCCACGGCCGACCGATCAACACGGCGTCCGCTCCGAGCAACCGCGCCCGCAGCACATCCAAACCCGAGCGGATTCCTCCATCCACCAACACCGCGGCGCGCCCTCCCACGGCGTCCACGATTTCCGGGAGCGCCTCCGCCGTGGCGGGCACGCCGTCGAGTTGACGTCCCCCGTGGTTGGATACAATCACCGCCTCGACTCCCAGCTCGACCGCGCGCGCCGCGTCGCCGCCCGCAAGGATGCCTTTGAGCGCGAGCGGAAGTTGGGTTTGGGCGCGGATCCAGTGGACGATGTCCCAGGTGAGACCGGGATCCTTGCGCTGGGCCGCGTAGCCATCGAGGCCGGCGCCGTAGCGCTCGAGGTTGGCCAGGCGGATTCCGTGGGGAAGGGCCCATCCGCCGCGCAGGTCGCGCTCGCGCCGACCGAGCACGGGCGTGTCCACGGTGAGCACCAACGCGCGGTAGCCCGCGCGTTCGGCCCGGGAGATCAGGTCGGCGACGATGGTTCGGTCGGGAACCGCGTAGAGCTGGAACCACCGGTCGAGATCGGGAGCGGCCGCGGCGGTTTCCTCGAGGGTTTCGGAGGCCGTGGTGCTGACCACCATCGGGATGCCCACGGAAGCAGCCGCGCGGGCGACGGCCGATTCACCGCCGGGGTGCGCGAGGCGAGCGAGCGCGCACGGTGCCAGCAGCAACGGCGCCGGAGCCGGAGCGTCGAGGATTCGAAACGAAGCGGGCGTGCGGCCCGGCCCCTCCGGCAGCGAACCGGGGATCGGAATCGCCCGCCAAGCACGCCGGTTCGCCCTCAGCGTGGTTTCGTCCTCGGCACCACCCTCGAGGAAGTCGCGGACGGACACCGGGATCGATTCCGGGAACGGTGTTTCCAAAGGCATTCCTGGATTGCCATGATGCCACGATCCCCGGCGCCGTGCCGGGAGGTACAATCCGCCGACCAACCGATTGGAGGACACCATGCGGTATCGACGACTGGGCAAATGGGGCGTGAAGGTATCCGAGGTTTCGCTGGGAAGCTGGCTGACCTACGGCGGGGCGACGGACGACACGGCGGCGATCGCTTGCGTCGAGCAGGCTTGGGATCTGGGCATCAATTTCTTCGACACGGCGAATGTCTATGCGCGGGGCAAGTCGGAGGAAGTGGTGGGTCGTGCCCTCGCCGGGTACCGGCGCGACGGCTACGTGCTCGCCACCAAGGTTTTCTTTCCAATGGGGGACGGTCCCAACGATCGGGGGCTTTCGAGCAAGCACATTTATGATCAGTGCCACCTCAGCCTCAAGCGGCTGGGCACCGACCACATCGACCTGTATCAGTGCCATCGGTACGATCCGGAGACTCCGCTCGAGGAAACGCTGCTGGCGATGGACGACCTGATTCGGCAAGGCAAGGTGATCTACTGGGGGGTGTCCCAGTGGACGGCCGAGCAGATTCAGGCGGCCGTGGACCAGTGCCGATTGCGCGGCCTGCACTTGCCGGTGAGCAACCAGCCGCTCTACAACGCGCTGCACCGCGAGTTGGAGAAGGATGTCCTGCCGACCTGCGCCCGGGAAGGGCTCGGGCAGGTGGTGTATTCGCCGCTCGCGCAGGGGCTGCTCACGGGCAAGTACCGGCCCGGATCGCCGCTTCCGGAGGGCAGCCGCGCCGCGGATCCGTCGCAGAATATGTTCCTCAACAAGGGTCAGCTCGACGAGGCGCTGCTGGCGCGCATTCAAACGCTCGCACCCATCGCCGAGGTGCGGGGAATCTCGATGAGCCAGTTGGCGCTCGCGTGGTGCCTGCGCAAGCCCGAGATCTCCAGCGTCATCATCGGCGCCAGTCGCCCGCAGCAGGTGATCGACAACGCGGGGGCGTCGGGAGTCGACCTTTCCACCGACGAGATCGCCGCCATCGACACCGCGCTCGCGGCCTGAAACGAAACGGGGCGCTCCCGACGCCGATCCGGCGTGGGGAGCGCCCCGTGGTTCATCTGGGGCGCGTCAATCGCGCTCGCGACTGCTCATTCCCGAAGCCCGCAATGCGTAGAACAGGAGACCCGAGAGCGCCACGGCCGCGGCGGCAACATAGGTGAGGGCGGCGGCGTCGAGCACTTTTTTCGCGCCCGGAAGTTCCTCTCGGGTGAGCAGGCCG
>JBJTRZ010000485.1:0-6682 GCA_046076415.1 Armatimonadota bacterium | reverse complement strand
AGTGGGCTCGGGCGACCGCTCCGACAAGATTCGGACCTACAACTTTCCGCAGGACCGGCTCACCGACCACCGCATCGGACTGACCGTGCACGGCCTGAATCGAATCATGGACGGCGACATCCAGGACATCAGCGACGCGTTGGTGACGACCGATCAGGCCGATCGCCTGAAGGAGGGCGGGGCCTGAGCCGCGCCCCCGCGCCGTCTCAGAGCTGCCGCCGCACTTCCCAGAGCTCGGGAAAGAACTTCGCCGACGAGGAGGCCCCGAGGGCATCGGGGGTGTCCGTCCCCTCGACCCCCGCCTTGCCCCCGACGGTGCGCTCCACCATGCGGGCATGCCGGGTGCGCCACAGCAGCCAAAGTTCGTCGTACTCGACATAGTGCTCGAGCACCAAATAGGCTTCGTAGAAGGGCCCGCCGCGACCGGCCGTGCGGTAGACCCCCTCGAACATATCGGTCACGGCGGCATCGGCGGGTCGATCGGCGCCTCGGCATCCGCCCGCCACGATCTTCGTCGCGTCGACGGGCCGACCCTGTCGCCAAAGGAATGTCAGGAGCGCTTCGTACATCGTGGGGGCGGCGAGGCGCGCCTGCAATTCTTCCCAGCCGGGCTGGCCCGCCCGTTCGCGCCAGCGTTCGGCGCCTCCGCCCCCGCTGGCGGCCTCGATGGCGACGAACTGCGCGCTCAGGAATCCGTTCACGGACCCGAGCAGGCGGCGGAATTCCACGAAATCCACCGGCGTCAGGGTTTCGAGCACGTCGATCTGCTGACCGAGGACACGCTGGATCGTGTGGATACGTTTGAGGGACTTGAGCGCATTGAGGGCCTTGCCCTCCACCAGGTTGCGCACCACCGCATCGATTTCGAGCAGGATCTGCTTGAACCAAAGTTCGTGGACCTGCTGGATGACGAGGAAAAGCACCTCGTCGCGCTGGGGCGGATCGCTGCGGGTGGCTTGGAGCGCGAGCAGTTCGGGCACGCGAACGTAGTTGGAATAGGTGACCGGGTCCTTCACGACGCCGCCTCTCCGGCCACTAGCAGGCCGATGCACAAGTCCTCGCGCCCCAACGTTCCCACCAAACGTCCCTCCGCCACGACCGGAAGGCGTCGAATGTTCATGCTCGCCATGATGGCGGCGGCCCGGAGCAGCGATTCATCGGGACCGATGGTGATCGCGCCGCGGATCATGAAGCAGTGCACGGGCAGGTCGCCGAGCTGCTCCGCGTTTTCCTCCAGGATTTCGGATCCGTCGGCGGCGGGATCGCGGATGGTGTCGAACGACGGGAGCATGCGGCGCAGCACGTCGCCCTCGGAGAGGACCCCCTCCCAGCGCCCGCCCGAATCCAGTACCATGACATCGCTGCATCGCGACGCCGCGATCAGGCGCACCGCGTCGAGCAACGTCGCATCGCTGCGCACGACGGCCGGATGCCGGTTCATCAAGTCCGCGACCCGAATCATTCGCTGGTTCCTTCCGCGCTCGCATCGCCGCACCCGGCCGGCACCCATCGGCCGAAGTTCGGGCAACCCGACAATGCCGATGCCTTCTTCCGCGCCCGGGTCCCGCGTTCCTGTTTTCCAAACGCTCCGATCGGTCCACGCGTACCCGATTGGCGACGTCCGGGGGACGCTCGCCGCCCAAGCCCGTGGGATACTGCGCAGTATGGATATGCGACTGCAGGAACGGTACACGGAGATCGAGGGGCAACGGATGCGGGCGTTGGCGGCCGTGGCGGCGCTTCCCGAAACCGACCGTTCCCTGCCGATGGCGGGCTCCACCTGGACCCCCGCCCAACTGCTCGCCCACTGCGCGATGGCGGAGCAGGAGTTCGTGCGCCGCATGGCGCTCTGCGCGGAAACGGGCACCGGGGGCAGGAAGCCCACGCGCTCGCCGATCTTTCCGCTCGCCCTGCTCTTGGGACGCCATCCGCTCGTGGTGCTGCCGATCCCTTCCGAAATGGATCCTCCGGCGGATGTTTCGCTGGAAGCGGCGGCGCGCAATTGGGAGATCGTGCGCTCGGACCTGCGGGGCTGGCTCGAAACCGTGGCGGATCCGACCGGGATCGCCGTGATGGTCCATCCGATCCTGGGGCCCTTGTCGGCCCAGCAGGTGCTCGCGGTGCTCGAAGCCCACGGAACCTACCACGCCAAACGGCATGTCGCGCGGCTCGAGGCCAGCCGCCGCCCCTAGCCGATTCCGTACACCCAAAGGTCGCGCAGGATGCCGTCCTGTCGCACCTGCCGCGGCAGGACCGCTTCGCGATTGAATCCGAGCCGGTTCAGCACATCGATTTTGGCGAAATCGCGGGGGTCGGCGATCGCCTGGGTCCTCCGATTGGAGTCGACCAACGGTTCGGTGAGCGCGGTCAAGGCATCCGACGTGACATCCTCGTGGGCGAATATGTCGAGCAGGTGGATGTCGTTCATCCAGCGGGCATCGGGAACGCGGGTCGCGACCGCGACCACGGCGCCGGCGCCGTTTTCCAGCACCATTCCCTGGGCATCGGGATTGCGGTACGAGCGGGCCATCCACGCGCACCACGCGTTCTCGAGCAAGCCCACGCCGCGCAATCCCAGCGCGACGGAGCGGATGCCGATTCCGGTGGAGCGGGCGCCGAGCAGGGCGATGCCCGGCCAGTGCGACCAATCGCCGCGGACGGGGAACGAGATCGGATCGCCGAAGTACGCCTTCTCGAAATTGGGATCGGCGGGGTTGACCCAGCGCATCAGGCCACCGGGTCCGCCCGGGACCGGTCGGAATCCGTAATCGGCGTACAGTTTGGCCGCGTGGCCTCCTTCGGCCGTGCCGAGGACCAGCACCTTCCCTCCGCGCAGGCGGAAATCCTCGAGGTGGCGCGCCAGCACGCGCTTGGCGATGCCGCGCTGACGTTCGCCGGGCCAAGTGTAGACATGCCCAAGGATGCCCACGCCGTCGCGCTCGACCGTCATGATGTTGCAGACCGCGCGGTCGCCGAGCAGGCCCAGGGTGAAGCGGGTCTGAAGCGCTCCGCAGGCGCCTTGGAACGCGCATTCGATGTGCCAATCGTAGGGCCGGGGCTTGTGGCTCAGCAGTTCCGACACCACCGGCCGCCACGTTTCGTCGGGGGGCTCGACCTGCACCACCCGCAGGGGGGTGCCGTCGTCGAGGCGCAATTCATCGAGGATCGTCTGCACGTTGGTTCGCTCCGGCGCGAAGGTTCCTGCCCACCACATCCGAATCCTGCGTGGCGCAGGAAACGTCGAAGCCCCGGCCGCGTCGGAGGATGAGACCGACGTCGACCGGGGCTTCCGGGAGTTAACTTGGAACGGCTCAGAACCGGATGTTGCGCACCAGTTCCAGCGGTTGGCCCTTGCCGAAGGCGAAATCGAATCCAAAGAGCCCCAAACCGTACGTGGTTCCGCGCCGCGACGAATACCCGCCTCGGATCGCGAGCGGACCGAGCCGTTGCTCGGCGCCGGCGCGCACTTCCTGATCGCCGGTGATGTCCACCAAATCGCCCACCACCGTCAGGCCGCCCCGGTTGAGGGCAACCCCGGCGGTGATCGTTTGCCGGAAGGGGTCGAACGTGCCGCCGCCCTGCGCGGGGAACGCAATCTTCGGCTTGACGAAGTTGAGCGCGACGATTCCCGCGGAGAGGTTGAACCCTTCCGTCTTCGTGTGGGCCATCGCCCCCAAATCCGCGCCGAAGCTCGACTCCTCCACGGAATCGGCCCCGCCTAGTTCGGCGCCCGGCGCGGTCGTGACGTTGCCGAGGGCGTCGTTGACCGTGGCCGTGTACCGCGAATAGATTCCGCGGACGTATTTGGCGCGCACACCGACCCCGAAATCGATCTTGCGCAGGGCGCCCATGAGCGGGAGATCCCCGATCGGGAGGCGCATCCCGAAGCCGACCGAGGGGATCGCGAAGCCCACGGCCGAGACATCGGCCGCCGCACCCACCGGCGGTTGGCCGTTCGCGCCGCCCGCCGCCCATGCCTTCAGCGACGCATTGGGGGTCAAACGTCCGGTCGCCAGCGCATTGATCTGGAAATCCAGGGGTCCGAGGCCGAGGCCACCGGCGATGTTCGCGCCGAATTCGGAGTTCGACGAACCGAAGTTGCGGACGACATCCCGGGCGGCGTCCACGCGGTCCGTCTCGTCGCCGCTCACGAACTTGCCCACCGAGTCGTAATTGCCGATTTTGCCCAGCGCGCCGGTTGCCCGCACACCAATCGTCGGCACTTGGAAGCGCAGGCCGGTGCGGAACGCGAGCGCACCGGGGTTGAAGCGGTTGTTGGTTCCCGCGGCGACGCCCGCGCCGCCCATGGCCAGCGCCCGCGCGTCCCCGCCCACCGTAATCCGGTCGAGCTGCGCATGGGCCGCTCCCGCGGACACCAAACCGATCAAAGCGACAAGCGATCCTTTATTCACCATTCGGCACCTGATTCCAATCTAGAGATGGCTCGCGATCCGAGCCGGGACGGGGTCGGCCGGTGGGTTCCGGCCGCCGGCGGCAATGCACCGGACGCACCGATAATCGGGTGCGCGCGCCGCGATCCTACCGGCAATCGGGCGGGTTTCCCGCAAATCCGGCAATCTTGACACGGTGTCCCGCGGATCGGTATCTTGTGAATGGATTCACAAAGTCGGTCCCCGCCATGGAAACACGATCCCTCGTCCACCGCCGCCTGCGCGAAAGCGCCCTCTCCGACCTGTACGACAAGGTGATGGAGGGCCGGCGCCTTTCCTTCGACGATGGGGTACGGCTCTGGCGCTCGCCCGACCTGCCGGCGATCGGCGCCCTCGCCAATCTGGTGCGCGAGGCGCGCAACGGCAATCGCACCTATTACGTGCGCAACCAACACATCAACTATTCCAACATCTGCGACAAAGGGTGCCGTTTCTGCTCGTTCTACGCGCAGAAAGGCGGGCCGGCCCCGTACCGCATGGACATGGCCCAGGTGCGCGCCAAGCTCGAACGCACCCGACACATCCCGGTCACCGAAATCCACATGGTGGCGGGCATCGACCGCAAACTCCCGTACCAGTACTATCTCGACCTGCTCGACACGGTCCGCGAGACCCGCCCCGACGCCCACATCAAAGCGTTCACCATGGTCGAGCTCCTCCATATCCGGTCGCTCGCGCGCAAACCGATGGAGGAGGTGCTGCTCGAGCTCAAGGCGCACGGCCTCGCGAGCCTCCCCGGCGGGGGCGCCGAAATTTTGACCGACCGCGTGCACGACCTGTTGTTCGAACGCAAGGAAACCGCGCAGGAATGGCTCGACACGGCCAAGACCGCGCATCGCATGGGGCTGCCCACCAACGCCACGATGCTGTACGGGCATATCGAGACACCGGAGGAGCGGACCATCCATTTGATGAAGCTCCGGGAGGCGCAGGACGAGACCGGGGGTTTCCTGACGTTCATCCCCTTGGCGTTCTCGAGCAAGGGCACCCGCCTCGCCGACATTCCCGCCACCACCGGTGCGCTGGATCTCAAGGCGGTGGCGATCGGTCGGTTGATGCTCGACAACTTCCCGCACGTGAAGGGGTTCTGGATCATGGTGACCCCTCCGGTCGCGCAGGCGGCGCAGTGGTACGGGGCCGACGATGTCGATGGCACGATCGTGGAATACGAGATCACGCACGAGATCGACGACGACAACACGCGGCAGAACCTCTCCGAGCGGCGCTTGGTCGAAATGATCGTGGAGGCGGGCCGCGACCCGGTGGAGCGCGACCCGTTGTACCGGACCATCGAGCGCGGGGACGTTCCGGCGCCGGCGCGCACTCCGTTGCCGATGGCCTAGGACCATGGTCGCACCGCTCCAGCCCCGTCGCCCGTCCGGCCGTGAGATCCTGATCGGCATGGCGGCGGCCCAAGCGACCGGGGGCATCCTGCTGGCCGCGGCCAAGGCGCTCGCCTTCGGAAACCCCTATCTGGCCGCTTCCGCCGTGATCGTGGTCCCGCTGCTGATGGGCTTCGCCCATGCGTTCGCTTGGCGACGAACTCCAACCACGACCACCACGTTGGTCCTATGGAGTTTCCTGGACACCTTGCTGGCGTGCCTGTTGGCGTGGTTCCTGATCCACGAAGGAACGATCTGCCTCCTGATCGTCTTTCCCTTGCTGTGGTCGTTCCTGCTGACGGGAATGCTGCTCGGCCGGTCCCTGCTTCGGGAACGAAGGGACCGCGGCGTGCTACGGGTGGCCGCGGCGCCGATGCTGGTCGGTTGGCTGTTGATCGATAGTGCCCGCCCCCACACCTTGGAGCGCGTCGTTGTCACCGAAAGCGCGCCGATCGCGGGGTCCCCCGCCCAAGTCTGGAACCATGTCGTGGCGCTTGGCGCGATCCCCGAACCCCCGGATTACTGGCTCTGCCGCATCGGATTGCCGGCGCCGCAGGTGGTGCGCGCCGAAGGACCTTGGGTCGGGGCCCGGCGCGACTGCATCTTCACCGGGAATCTGGTTTTCGGCGAGCGAATCACCGCGTGCGAACCGGGACGCCTGCTCCGGTTCGACATCGTCTCCCAGCCCCGCGATCCCGAAATACTGGGCCACGCCGACGTGCTCCGGGGCGAAATGTCCCTGCGCGACAACGGCGACGGCACCACCACGGTCGTCGGGCGCAGCGCCTACGCCCTTCACGTTTTCCCCGCCGTCTATTTCGATCTGTGGGCGCAGGCGATCGGCCACGC
>JBJTRZ010000484.1:0-2722 GCA_046076415.1 Armatimonadota bacterium | reverse complement strand
TGGGCCACGACGGCAGCGTGACGACCTATGGCCTGCGCCTGCTGTGGATCCGTGGCAAAACCAATCGCCCATTGCTTGCCACCACGGCGCTGCGCCCCGTCGCCGAGGTGTCCTTCGGTGGACAGACCTTTCCCATCCATGTGGCGACCCATTCCCGCAAGGGCCGGGGACGCATGGCGGTGGCGGGTCGACGTCGCCTGTCGCGCAACGTGCGGCACGCGATTCGATTCCACGCGCTGGTCGAGGGCCGCGAGGACAAACTGACCTGGTCGTGGCGCTTCGGAGCGACCGCGCTCGCGATGCAGGAAGCCCGCGGTGACCGGGAAGCAACCGATCGCCTCGTGCTCAATTTGCCGTTCCCCTCCAGCGCCCGGAGGATCGGCGTCGACGAAGCCCCCTACGCCCGCGCCCTTTGGCTGGGCGACGTTGCGATCACTTTGGTGGCCCACCCCTTGCCCGATGGTCGCGTTCCCGAATGGTCGGAAACCGACCGCGGACTCTCGCTGACGATCGACTCGGCCGACTACTCGGGACACGGGCAGACCGCCGCCTACGACACCTGGGTGGTCGCCGCCAAGACCGAAGGCGATGTTCGGGAAGCGTTGACCCACCATCTGGCGGCAGCGGCCGCGCGCATGCAGGAGGTGGCCGGAACCGGACCATTCCTGTGCACGCTGGCCGAGGACGCCGCCGGGCGGTTGTGCGACGGATTGCCGACGGGACGCATCGGGGTGGATCGCATCGCTTGGGAAACGGGCCCGGGAATGCTCGGGGTGGGCGAGGGCGTCGACGCCGCCGCCGGGGCGTTCGCCCTGCTGCACCGCTGGCGCGCGACCGGCGACGACGCGTTCCGGCGTCAGGCACGCCTGATTTCCTACGCCGTTCCCGGGTTCCAAATCTCGGAGGAATCGTCCCCGCACTGGGGCGCGTTCTGGGACCGACACCGCGAGGAGGTCGGGTACGAGGACGCGGCCGGAGGTCGGTCGCTGTCGGTGCGCACGACCGCGCGCGCGGTGTCCGGTCTGTGGGCCGTGGATGAATTGTTCGGAGTGGAGCGATTGCATCGCAGCGCGATGGGCGGTGCGCAATGGCTTATGCTCAAGCGGGACCCCGACGGCATTCCGGCGGGCGGGCGCTTCGACGCGGCGGGCCAGCCCCATCCGGACGCGGACACGTGGGCGGTGGCGGACACCATCGCCGCCTTCGCGGCCACGTTCCATACGACCGGCAACGAAGTTTTCCTCAAGGCGGCGCAGCAGGCCATCCAAACCGTGGCGGCGCGCCTCGACGCGGGAACCCTCGGCTTTTCCACGGCGCGCACCAGCGATCTCGCGTCCGCCATCGACGGCATCCTGCAGATGTCCAAGGAATACGAGAGCGAAGCGCTGATCTCCGCGGCACGCCGCATCGCCGATGGCCTGGGATCCCGGCGCCGTCCCGACGGGTCGTTTGCGGAACGCACCGGGGAAACCACGCTCGAAGCCACGCTCCAAGGCGCCCGCGCGGCCATCGCGATGGCGCGGGTCGATGCCGATCACGACTGGCTGGTGACCGCCCTGCGCGCGCTGCGCCGCGCCGACCTGCTTTTCCGCCGCGATCCCGACGCGGCGGGTCCGGCGACCACGGCACTGCTCGCGACATTGCCGGACGCGCTGCTCGCACGGATCGGGGCGATCGGCGACGATGCGCGGGCCGACACGGCGCGCTCTTCCGTGGAACGCGGTTGGCAAACGTTCACGCCCGACCCCGGCACCCGCGAATACGTGCGGGTCACCACACCCGATGGCGATCCGGTCGACCACCTCGCGCTGGTCTGCCCGGCGACGTTCCAAGTGCTGGTCGCCGTGGTGGTCCCGCCGGACATCGAAACCGTGCGGATTCGAAAGAACCAGCGCCCACCGATGCTGCGCAAACCCCTCGATGGATCGTTGGGACCGGAGGCGCCGACGCTTCCGCTGGGCGATGGCCGGGAGGCACGTTTCGGGGTATACATCGCCGCCGCGTGAGGCGGTGGCGGGGTTGCGAACGGCCGTTTGAAAACGCGGGTTGTATAGGTTTCGCGCACGTTGCAATGCAAAAATTGCGTTGTGCTTCGCTGCTATTCGTTGCCACTTCCGGACCGTCCAGAACACACTAAAACACGGTCCTTGGAGCGTTGCCCAGCCCTTCCCCGGTCTGTTAGAATCGCCTCCGCAGGCAATTCCCGGGAGCCCGATTCGGAGCCCCGCCGCGGCCGGCGAAACTCCCCCGAAGGACTTGACTTTTTTCCACGTGAGCGACCAACTGCGACTGGAGGATGAGGAACTCCCGATCACCCTCCGACGGGCCTGGGACCGGGCCCTGCGCCTGTTGTTGCAGCGGGTTTCCACGCCAACGTTCACTTCGCACATCCGCCGGATGCGGCTGATCGAACTCGATCTGGACACCGCGCCCGTGCGGGTCGTGTTGGGCGCTCCCGCCGATTTCACCCGCGACTGGGTCGAGCGGCGCCACGGCGACATGGTCGCCGAGGTTTTCTCCGACGTGGTGTCGGCCCCGGTGACGGTTTCCTACGCCTTGTGCAAGGACGAACCGGAGGAAGCGGCGGCGCCCGTCGAGCCGGCGGTGGCCAAACCGCGCCCGCGGCGCACGGCTCCCTCGGCGCCCGAGGCGGTCGCTCCGTCCGGCAATTTCCCCGCCCGGTATTCGTTCGAACAGTTCGTGGTCTCCGCGGACAACCGGC
>JBJTRZ010000483.1:0-1827 GCA_046076415.1 Armatimonadota bacterium | reverse complement strand
CGACGCCGTCGGGGGTGCGCCAGACCGGATTGCGCCAGCGGTGTCCCTCGCGCGCCTTTTCCCGCACCTTGTCCTCGTCGATGTCGATGCCCAGCCCCGGGCGATCGCTGCGGAGCACGTAGCCGTCCTCGTAGGCGAATTGCCCCGGATCCACCAGATAATCCAGCACGTCGGAGCCCTGGTTGTAGTGGATTCCGAGGCTCTGCTCCTGGATGAAGCTGTTGGGGGTGCAGAAGTCGAGCTGCAGGCTTGCCGCCAGCGCGATCGGACCGAGCGGGCAGTGGGGCGCGATCGCGACATCCCATGCCTCGGCCATCGCCGCGATCTTGCGCACTTCCCAAATTCCGCCCGCGTGGGAGAGGTCCGGTTGGAGGATGTCGACTCCCCCGGCGGCGAGGACTTGTTTGAAATCCCAGCGCGTGAACATGCGCTCCCCGGTCGCGATCGGCACGCTGGTGGCTCGGGCCAGTTCGAGCAGGGCTTCGTTGTTTTCGGCGAGCACCGGCTCCTCGAAGAAGAGGGGCTTGCTGGGTTCCAGGGCTTTCACCAGCGCCTTGGCCATGCCCTTGTGCACGCGTCCATGGAAGTCGATGCCGATACCCACCTCGGGTCCGACCGCCTCGCGCACCGCGGCAAGACGCTCCGCCGCGGCCTCGATCTCCTTGGGGCCCTCGATCCACTCCATCGGGCCGGTAGCGTTCATCTTCATCGCCCGATACCCCTCGGCGATGCGTTGCCGGGCTTGGGCCGCGACATCCGACGGGTGGTCGCCGCCGATCCACGCGTAGACCCGCATCTTGTCGCGCACCGGACCGCCGAGCAGTTCGTACACCGGGACTCCGAGCGCCTTGCCCTTGATGTCCCACAGCGCCTGTTCGATGCCCGAGATCGCGCTGGTCTCGATCGGTCCGCCGCGGTAGAAGCCGCCGCGGTACAGCACTTGGAAAAGGTCCTCGATGTTGCCGGCGGGCTTGCCGATCAGGAAGTCCGCCATTTCCTCCACGCAGGCGGCAACGGTGGCCGCCTTGCCTTCGACCACGGGTTCGCCCCAACCAACATAGCCGCCTTCGGCGGTGATCTTGAGGAAGAGCCAGCGGGGCGGGACGGCGAACAGTTCGAGTTTTTCGATCTTCATGGCCCGCCAAGGTTCGACATGGCGGTGCGCGATCCCCTCCCGGGCCGTTGTTTCAGCGTCGCTGGATCTCGATGTCCCAGTCGACGATGTCGATGCTCGGTTCGTCGTAGGCCGGGCCGATTTGCCGATCCCGCACGTCGATCCATGCCGGCTCCTTGCCGGTGGCGGTGTTGGTGCGCCGGTCGTTGACGGTGCTGTCGAGGAGCACCCAGGGCTGGAGGCTGGCGGGCTGCGTGCCGTCCTCGAGCGCATCCCAGAGCTTGGGCTGGTTGTCGGGAGTGGAGGGCAGGTTGTCGGTTGCGATCAGGTTGACCTGGACATAGCGGGCGGTGGGTTTTGGCAAGCGGCCGAGGTCCACTTGAACGAAGAGTTCGGACTCGCCTTCGCGAGGGACGACGGCGAACTCGGGCGTGCCCAGATACTGGAAAATCCGCTCTTCGGGACGGTGCAGCACACCGGCGACCTCGAGGGAATACACCCCGTAGCCCGAGGCGTCGTAGCGGACGAAGCCGACGAAGCCTTGGGCGCCGGGTTGGCTTGCGGTGGCGAATCCGTTTCCACCCCACGGCGGCGCCACCACGGGAACCGGCCCGGGCTCGTTGGGGTCGTCGGTGCGGTTGATCAGCAGGAAATAGGTCATCGGCCGGTCCGTGCCGGCCGTTTGGATGCGGCCGCGGACCTTGAGCCGCATG
>JBJTRZ010000482.1:0-3435 GCA_046076415.1 Armatimonadota bacterium | reverse complement strand
CCATGGTCGACGCGGCCGTCGAGGCGTTCGGGCGGATCGATATCCTGGTTGCCAACGCCGGGATTCTGAAGGCGGGCGACATTGCCGATCTTGCTCCGGAAGATTTCCGCCGTGTGGTGGATGTCAATCTCACCGGCTATTTCCTGTCCGCACAGGCCGTCGCCCGGCAAATGCGACTGCAGGAACCCGATGCGGCCGGCCAGCGGGGATCGATCGTTCAGATCAATTCAAAGTCCGGTAAGAAGGGAAGCTTCCGTAACAGCGCGTACGCCGCGAGCAAATTCGCCGGAATCGGACTCACGCAGTCGATCGCGCTGGATCTGGCCCCGGATCGTATCCGCGTGAACGCCGTGTGCCCCGGGAATCTCTTGGATGGCACCCTTTGGCAGGACAGCCTGTTCGATCAATACGCGCAAACCCAAGGCCTTACGCGCGAAGCGGTGCGCGCCAAATACGAGGGGCAGGTTCCTTTGGGACGCGGCGCCACCTACGACGACATTGGCGGCGTGGTGGTGTTTTTGTGTGGACCCGACGCCGCGTACATGACCGGTCAGGCGATCAACGTGACCGGCGGGCAGGAGATGCGCTGAAGGAGCGAGCGATACGCCGGAGGCGATGTTGGTGGTCGATGAGGACCACCCACCTGGCCGAAGTTCAGGGGCGCTGGTCGCGCGGAACGAACGGCTGGCCGAACGGACCGTCGTAGACCGATTCGGGCCGAATGATCAAGTTCTTCGGCATCTGCTCGAGCATGTGCGCCGTCCAACCCGACGTGCGTCCGATGGCGAAGATTGGGGTGAACAGTTCGGACGGCACACCGACGGCGTGCAGGATCAGCGCCGCGTAAAGTTCGACGTTCGCCCGTAGGCCGCGGCCGGGCTTCTCCTCCTCGAGCACGCGGACGGTGGTGTCCTCGACCGCCTTGGTGAGCTCGAGCAAATGCCGGTCGCCGGTTTCCTCCGCCATGCGCTCGGCGGCGTCCGACAACAGCGCGGCGCGGGGATCGCGCACCTTGTAGATGCGGTGCCCGAAGCCCATGATCCGCTCCTTGCGCGAAAGCGCGCCACGGATCCACGATTCGGCGTTGTCGGCGGATCCGATCGCCTCGAGCATTTTGAGGACCGGGCCGGGGACGCCACCGTGCAACCAGCCTTTGAGGGCGCCGATCGCACCCGTGAGCGCGGAGACCATGTCGGAGTTGGTGGACAGGATGACACGCCCTGCGAACGTCGATGCGTTGAAACCGTGTTCGGACACCGCCACCAAGTAGGCGTTGAGACCCGCGACCCGGGCCCGGGACGGCACTTCGCCCTCCAGCATGTAAAGGAAGCCCTCGGCCAAGCCATGCTGCGGCAATGGAGCCACGACATCGAGGCCGCGGCGCAATCGGTAGGAATGGGCAACCACAGCGGACACCTGGGCTTGGAGTCGGGCAGCCCGCCGCATCGCGAGGTCCGCATCCTGCGAGTCGAGATCGTCGTCGCCGAGGCCGAGCGTGGATGCACCAATGCGGAGTATGTCCATGCCGTCGGCGTGGGGGGCGCACGCGCGGAGGGTCGCCATGGTTCCCGGATGGAGTTCACGCCCCCGGGCCATCTCGTCGCGGAGGGCGTCGTACTCCGCTGGGTTGGGCAATCGGCCCGTCCAAAGCAGATGGCAGACTTCCTCGAAATCGACTTTTCCCGAAAGCTCGGAGATATCGTAACCCCGGAGGGTGAGGCGACCGTTCTGGCCGTCGACCTGCGCGATGTGCGTCGCCGCCGCCACCACGCCCTTGAGGCCGTCGTGGATCACCGGACTATCGTTCGCTTCCGTGCTCATGAAAATCGGGGGTTTCCTTCGGGTTCCGTATCGAACATGACACGGGATTTGACGACCGATTGTAGCCCCCGCGAAGGAGGGGTGTCAACGCCGGACGCGGCCGTGGAAGGGCTATACTGACGGCGATGGAAACGTCCACCGAGCGCGGCGCAACCCTCGGGAGCGGTCGGTCTCGATGAGTTCCGGGCCGGATCCGACCACGCTCGGCGCGCGCATCCAGCGTCAGCGGGTGCGGAGGGGCCTCTCCGTTCGCGAACTCGCGGACAGGGCGGGAGTCAACAAGAACACCATCGTTCGCATGGAAAAGGGATTGACTCCCTCGTACGCGACGTTGAACCGCGTCTGCGAAGCGCTTGGCGTCCATATCGCCCAGTTGACCCGGCCCGAGGTGCTCGGCGACGAACTCGTTTCCATCCACTCCCGGGCCGACGAAGGACCCGCCCCGTTGGCCTCGGACGAGGGCATCGTGCTTCGATCCTTGGGCTGCCGATTGTCCGGGGGACGGCTCAACTCCGCGTTGATGGAACTGTTCGGCGAATCGGAGCCCACCACGCATCCCGGCGAGGAACACGTCTTTTGCCTGCGCGGCAACGCCCGGTTGACGGTCGCCGGTCGAGACTATACGCTGTCGGAAGGCGACGCCGCGGTCTTCTGGAGCACTGAGCGCCACTCGTACGCGCCTGCTCCGGACACGCCCGAGGACACGCTCCCCGTGCTCCTCCTCTTGGTTTGGATCGATGCGCGCGACGAGAATTCCGGTCGGGAAGGACCCTGATATGCCGATGAACGTGTTCACACCCTGGATCGCCGTTCTGGCGAGCCTCGCATTGCCTCGTCCCATGGGCGCGCGTCCGGCAGACGCACCATTGGTGCTCGATCCGAAGGGGACGGCGGCGCTTCGGCTCGGTTACATGCCCGTGCGCGTGGCCCTTGCGGACGTCAAACCCGCCGGAGTCGTCCGGGAGCCGGCCTACGTCGGCAAACCCAAATACGCCATCCTCAAAGTGGGCAACGGTCCGCGGGCCGCACACGCCGTCGCCCTCGACTTGCCCGAGGGGGGCGAAGCGAAAATCTGGGTCGATGCGAACGGCGACGGCGACCTCACCAACGATGGCGATGGCGCGTGGAAGAGCCGCAATACGGAAAACGGTCGAACGGTCTACGGGGTCAATGAATTTCTTGTGCGGGCTTCGTACGGCGACGCCAAGCGCGAACGCGGTTCGGCGGACACCGGGATCGCGCTCTACCGGATCGTCACCAAGGAATCGGACCTGCTCCTCACCTATCGTCTCGGAGTTCGCACCGGCGTGGTCGATCTCGGTGGTGCCAAGTTGAAGGCGTCCCTCATCGAGAACGACGCGGACGG
The DNA here is from genome assembly GCA_046076415.1 of Armatimonadota bacterium. Classification (GTDB taxonomy): domain Bacteria; phylum Armatimonadota; class Armatimonadia; order Armatimonadales; family Armatimonadaceae; genus CAIRTT01. Next base: position 248 of record JBJTRZ010000482.1, on the reverse strand, counting down.
GCTCTACAACAAAGGGGTCGGCGATGACGACAAGCCGCTGGCCGGCCAAATCGCGGCGCAACGGCCCGTCTGGCTGATGCTCGAAAAGGACGGCAAGCGCCTTCCGATGATCGACATTCGCTATCCGTTCGAACTGGAGGGCAAGGCGTGGGTCGCCACGGCATCCGCCGATGGGTCCAAGTTGACGGTGGCGCCGACCACCCGCGCCGCCAAAAAGGCGCCCACCGCGCCCGAGCGACCGCCGCTGC
>JBJTRZ010000481.1:0-12162 GCA_046076415.1 Armatimonadota bacterium | reverse complement strand
TGGTGGCCGACATCCTCAACCGTATTCCGGTTCCCGTCGGCATCGCCGGCTGACCCGTGACCGACACCCACGTCCACCTCAACATCGACCCCCTGTTCGCCGAAGCGCGGGCGCACGCCGACGCCGCGGAGGACACGGGGGTGCGGTCTTTGGTGATTCCCGGCTTCGATCGGGAATCGACGCGACGTGCCATCCTCCTCGCCGAGGCCGACCCGCGATGCCATGCGATCGCCGGCTGGCACCCCGGCCACTGCGCCGAGTGGGGCGTGGAGTCGGCGGCCGAGATGCGCGACGCGGCGGAGCACCCGGCCGTCGTCGCGATCGGCGAAATCGGGCTCGATTTTTTTCGCGGCGCCACCAATTCCGCCGAGCAGGAGTCCTGCTTCCGCGAACAACTGGAAATCGCCGGTGAAGTCGGCCTGCCAATCGTCCTGCATTGCCGACCGACCGAAGGCACCTGGGACACATTGGATCGGATGATCGAAATCCTCGAGGTGACGCCGCATCCGCACGGAGTCGTCTGGCACTGTTTCCAAGGCACGCTCGAGCATGCGCGGCGGATCATGTCCGCCGGCGCGTGGCTGGGTTTCGACGGTCCCGTCACCTACCGGCGCAATCAGGTCCTGCGGGAAATCGCGGCGGACGTTCCGTTGGATCGAATCCTGCTCGAGACCGATGCCCCCTATCTTTCTCCCGAGCCGCATCGAGGCGCGTTTCCGAACGTGCCGGCCCGACTCGGCTTGATCGCCAACGCCGTGGCGGGTGCCCGGGGAATGTCGCTGGAGGATTTGGAGCGCGCGACCGACGCAAATGCCCTCCGTGCGTTCCCGCGCCTCGGGAACCAGTGCGCTCCCGCCGCGATATAAGGGGAGACACGCCATGCCCCTCCAGTTCGAATCCCCGCGAACTTCGGTTCGGTCCTCCTCTGTCCACCAATCGGGAGCGCCCGGCCCCAAGGCGCGAACCCGTCGTCGTGCGGACCTCTCGATGGCGGGCGCCGCCGTCGCAACCGTGGCCCTCTCGTTCGTGCCCTGGGCCGGGACCGTCACCTGGCCGCTCCGCTTGATGGTGACCTACCTCCACGAGGGGTTCCACGCGCTCGCGGCGTTGGTCAACGGAGGATCGGTGCTGGGCATCGAAATCGTGCCCACGGGATCCGGTGTCACCCGCACGATGGGCGGCATCGGAATGTTGGTTTCCTCCGCCGGCTATCTTGGAGCGATGCTCCACGGAACCTTGATGCTGGCGGCGCTGCGTCGGGGGGTCCCCGGCAGGACATTGCTGGTGGCCACCGCCGCCGGCGTGGGACTTGTGGCGGTGGCCGGCATCGCGAGCCCGTTCACCATCGCGGTGGGGGCGGCGATCGCGGTGGCGCTGGCGTTGCTGGGCGCGAAACTTCCGCGGCGCGGCGCGGACTGGCTCGCGGGTTTCGTGGGCGTTCAGTGCCTGCTCAACGCGTTCTTCGACCTACGAACCTTGTTTTATTTGAGCGTTTCGAGCGCCACGGCCACCGACGCGATGAATATGCAGGCGGCGACGTTCGTCCCTGCCGTGGTCTGGGCCGTGCTTTGGATCGCCACCGGGGCGTTCACGGTCTGGCGCATGCTGGTGCGCCCGATCCTCGACGGGCGCTGACACGGCTTCAGCGGCCGTTTTCACCCTCGAGCCCGGCCAGCGCGGCATCGCGGCGCTGGGCGAAATGATCCGCTTCCGCGATGTCGCCACGCCCCAGCGCGATCCGCGCCAACGCGGCGGCCGCTTCGGCCGCCTTGCCCCAAAGTCCGGCGTCGGAGGCGATGGCCTCCACCTCGCGCCACTTTCCTTCGGCAAGCGCGTCGCGCCCCGCACGCTCGTCCGCTCGGGCCTCGCCCCGGAGCGCGCGAACGAGCAGCGACGTGTGCCCACAGGCGATCGCGTGCTCGCGCACCTCGGCGAGACGCTCCAATGCCGCGTCGGTGTTCCCCTCGTCGGTGAGGACATCGCCCAGCACCAAGAGGAGCACCGCTCGGGAAGCGGGATCTCCGACCGTGTCCGCAATGTCGAGCCCTTCGTCGATGCGCGCACGGGCTTCGCCGAAGCGGCCTTGCTCGCGCAGGATGGCTGCGATTTCGGCGAGCAGCTGCGCCTTCATCACGCCATCGGATTCCCGCCGGGCATCCGCGAGGCACCGTTCGAGTCCCGCGCGACAGCTATCGGTGGCCCCGAGGCGCGCCCGCGCCGCCCAGAACTGCGCGCGGCACGATATCTCGCGATCGAGGACCCCGTCCTCCTCGGCCGAGTCGCAGGCGGCCAGCGCCGCCGACAACGCGGTCCGCGGATCGTCCATCTCCATATGGAGCGCGGCGAGATGACAGAGGGCGAGTCGTTCGGCCTCCCGCTCGCCCGCCGCCGCCTCCCAGGCGCGGGCCGCCGTCAGGAAGACCAGCGCGCCGGCGTAATCGGATCGGAATCGCCGCACAAGTCCGAGCCCGACCGACGCGGCCGCTTCGAGGCCGGCCAGCCCGAGGGACCGGGCGCGCCGACACGTGTCGGAATAGGCCTCCTCGGCCACATCGAGTTCGCGGGCCATGACCGCCAGCGTGGCCTTGTTGCGGATCGCCTCCGCTTCGGCATGGGGGTCCCGGCTTTCGCGCGCCATGGAGAGCGCCTGTTCGTTGAGTGCCTTGGCCTCGCGCAGCGACCGGGTGATCAGCGCACGGGTGCGTCGATTCAATTCCCACGCAAGGTCGACATCGTCCATGGGACCGGGGTTCGGCATGCTCATCGCGACCCTTCCTCCGGTTCGGATTCGGAAGCGCCCCACAGACGTTCCAAACGCGCCGCGATGCGCGCTTCGACTCCGCTTGCAGTGGGTTCGTAATAGCGCCGCGACGGCAGCCCGACCGGAAAATAGCGTTGCATGACGAAATTGTCGGCAAAATCGTGCGGATACCTATAACCCGTACCATGACCGAGGGCTTTCGCCCCCTGGTAGTGGCTGTCGCGCAGGTGGACCGGCACCCCCGCGAACGGAACTTTCGCGACATCCTCCTTGGCACGTCCCAACGCCACCGTGCACGCATTGCTCTTGGGCGTCGATGCCAAATAGATGGTGGCGTGGGAGAGGTTGAGCGCGCATTCCGGCAGGCCGATCGATTGGGTGGCTTGGAACGCGGCGACGGCGATTGGAAGCGCATGGGGATCGGCGCACCCGACGTCCTCCGACGCGAGTATGACCAACCGGCGCGCGAGGAATCGTGGATCCTCGCCCGCCTCGAGCATGCGCGCGAGGTAGTACACCGACGCGTCGGGATCGGAGCCGCGAATGCTCTTGACCCACGCCGATGCGGTGTCGTAATGGGCATCCCCCGCCTTGTCGTAGCCGATCGCGCGACGGCCGACCGCCGCCTCCGCCGCGGCAAGATCGATCCGGGAGACCCCGGCGGGTAGCAGGCTGGCCGCCAGTTCGAGGGCGCCCAGCCCCGCCCGCGCGTCCCCTCCGGCCGCCGCCGCCAAATAGCGGAGCGCGTCCTCGTCGAGTTCGACCGCGCCACCAAGACCCCGCTCGGCATCCGCGATCGCCCGGCGCAACACCCCCTCGACGGACTCCGCCCCGAGGGCTTGGAAGGGAAAAACGCGGGCCCGGGAAAGCAGCGGCGCGTTCACGGAGAAATACGGATTTTCCGTGGTGGCACCGATGAGCACGATGGTGCCGTCCTCCACGTGCGGCAGGAACGCGTCCTGTTGCCCCTTGTTGAAACGGTGGATCTCGTCGACGAAAAGCAGGGTCCGCGCGCCACCGGCCCGGCGCCGCTCCTTCGCCGCTTCGATGATCCGGCGAACTTCGGGAACGCCGCCCACCACGGCGGAGAAACTCACGAACGCGGCGCGGGTGCCTCGTGCGATCACCGCGGCCACCGTGGACTTTCCGCAGCCCGGCGGCCCCCAGAAAATCGCCGACCGGAGATTGTCGCGCTCGATGGCGATCCGGAGGGGTTTGCCGGGGGCCAGCAGCGCGTCCTGACCGGCGATTTCATCGAGGGTCCGCGGCCGCATGCGGGCGGCGAGCGGGGCGTCGGGACCCGGATCCGCACCCTCGGCGCCTCCTCCCAACCGACCCTCGTCAGTGAAAAGATTCACACCCGTGATTGTACCGGACCGGACCTCGGTTTCGATTGACGGCACAGAATCCGCCATGGTACGAAGCCCAGTGGTGGGACTCCCGCGCAGGGGCGGGAAACGGAGGATACACGGCTTGTCTACGGGCTCCGCAATCGGCGGGAATCGATGGATTGTCGCGGCGGCCGGCACGTCCGCGGCGATCGCCGCGTCCGTGTTCGCGCCCGGCGTCCCGCGCGCGGCGGCCCGGGTCGCGGCCCCGACCCCGCAATTCCTGCGCGACATCGCTCCGATCCTCGACCGCAAAGGCTGCTCGACCGCCGGTTGCCATGGCAAATTTGGAGGTCGCGGTGGTTTCCAATTGTCGCTGCTCACGCTTTCGCCCGCCGACGACTACGAGCCGATCGTGCGCGGAGCCCGCGGCCGCCGCATCAATCTGATCGAGCCGGACCAAAGCCTGCTGCTCCAAAAGGCGATCGGCAAGCGCAACCACTTCGGCGGCCAGCGTTTCACCGAGGACTCCGCCGAATACCGGACCCTGCGCGCCTGGATCGCCGCCGGCGCGCCCTACGACCCGGAAAAGGACGCGCGGTTGACCGGGCTCGCGCTCTCGCCCGCCAACATTCGGTTCGGCACGGTGGGCGCCAAATCCCCGCTGAAGGTGATCGCGACGTTCAGCGACGGCACCAAGGCCGATGTGACGGCTTCGGCGAGCTACGAATCCTCGGATACCGCCGTGGCCACGGTGGGCGGCGATGGGACCGTGACCGGGAAACGTTGGGGCGGAACGTCGGTCATCGTCCGCTACCTCGGCACCATCCGAGCAACGTTCGTGACTTTGCCGCGCGCCGATGCCACGCCGTTTCCCAAACTGACCCCCGCCAACATTGTCGATGAAAAGGTGTACGCCAACCTGCGGATGCTCAATGTCCATCCGTCGCGGCGCACCACCGACGAGGAGTTCCTTCGGCGCCTTTCGCTCGATTTGCGCGGTCGTCTGCCCGAACCCACCGAAATCGCCGCGTTCGTGGCCGACGCAAGTCCGGCCAAGCGCACCGCGCTGGTCGATCGCTATCTCGCGTCGCCGGAATTCGTGGATGTTCGAACCGTGCGCCTCGCCGATCTGCTGCGCGTCCATCCCCGCAATTTCGGCGGCAATATCACCGGCGAACGCTCCGCCGCGCTCTTCAACGAATGGTTGCACGATCGCATCGAGGCGAACGCTCCGTTCGATCAACTCGTGCGCGAAATCATCGTCGCCCGCGGATCCACGCTGCGCACCGGTCCGGCGAATTTCTACCGTATCGACCGGGCTCCCGAAGACCGGATGGAAACGGTCGCCCAGGCGTTCCTGGGCCAGCGCATGGCCTGCGCCCGGTGCCACAAGCATCCCTTCGATCGCTGGACCACCGACGATTACTGGAACTTCGCCGCGTTCATGGGCCGCGTCGGACTGCGGGGCGGCACGATCGAGGGCGAGGAACTCGTCACCTACGAACCCGGCGGACAGGTGGTCAATCAGAGCGTGACGGGCAAGCGCGGCCAAATCGCTCGGCCGACCCTTCTCGGCGACGCGGAACCGCTCGCCCTCGCGTCGCTTCCCCGCAAGGCCGGCCGCGAGCCCGATGTCGTTTCGACATTCGCCCAGTGGTGCACGTCCCCGGACAACGCCTGGTTCGCCAAGGCGACCGTCAACCGCATCTGGAGCCACTACCTCGGACGCGGCGTGGTGCATCCCGTCGACGACATGCGGGCCACCTCGCCGGTCGCGGTGCCCGGCCTGCTCGAAGCGCTCTCGCGCGAACTCGTCGAACACGGCTTCGACATCAAGCACGTCATCCGCTTGATCGTGACGTCCAACACCTACCAAACCGCGGCCGAAGCCAATGCGACGAACCTGCTCGACGACCGTTTCTTCAGCCGTTTCTATCCCCGGCCGATGCTGGGGCAGGTCTTCCTCGATGTCTTGAACCAGTCGACCGGCACCGACGATCGGTTCGGCGACTTCCCGCCGGCAACGCGCGCCACCCAGCTGACGTTGCCCGTCGATTCCTATTTCATGGACGCGTTCGGGCGATCGCACCGGGAGTTCCTGGCGGAGCTCGAACCCAAACTCGAACCCACGCTGGTGCAGATCCTGCACGTGCTCAACTCGCCCTATGTCAACGGCAAGGTCGCCGCGCCGGGGGGCACCGTGGCGCAATTGGCCGCACGGAAGGACCTCGACGATGCGGGGTTGATCCGCGCGCTGTACCTCAAGACCTTGAGCCGCGTTCCCACAAGCGCCGAGCGCGACGCGGCGATCAAGCATTTCCACGCGTCCCGCAACCGCATCGAAGCCGCCCAGGACCTGCTCTGGGCATTGATCTCCTCGCGGGAGTACACTTTCGTCAGTTGAAACAAGCCCGGCACCGCGCCGGTCGAGGACCCACCATGCCCGAATCCCCGGAAACCAACGGCGCCTGCGCCGAATATCATCGGTTCAACCGCCGCCAACTCCTGACGCAGGGAGTGACTGCGGGAGTGCTCACGACGCTGGGCCTAGGCATGGCCGACTACTTCCGCATGGCGTCGGCATCGCCGGCCGGCGTCGATTCCGGCAAGGCCACGTCGGTGGTCCTGGTCTGGCTGGGCGGCGGACCGTCGCACCTCGACACCTGGGACCCCAAGCCGGACGCGCCGGCGGAGATTCGCGGAGAGTTCAACGCGATCGAGGGCAAGGCGTCGGGCGTGCGCATCTGCGAACATCTGCCGCGCCTCGCCTCCTGCACCGACAAACTGGCGATCGTGCGCTCGCTCAGCACGGGGGAAGCGGCGCACGAGCGCGGCACGCACTACATGCTCACGGGCTTCGTTCCGATCCCCGGCTTCGGCGTGCCCTCGATGGGTGCGGTGGCGTCCAAATTCCTTCCGACGCGCGGGGCGCTGCCGCCCTACATCGCCGTGCCCGGGCCCGTCATGTACGGCGGCGCCGGATTCCTCGGCGCGGCGCTCGATCCGTTTTCGCCCGGCGGCGACCCCAACAATCCCGGATTCCGCGTCCGCGACCTCGACCTGCCCGATGGCATGACGGTGGAACGCATGGATCGGCGCAAGGGGCTCCGCGCCGCGGTCGATTCGGCGTTCTCCAAACTCGACAAGGCTTCGGATCGCTCGCGCGCGGTCGACAGCTTCTACCAACGCGCCTACGGTTTGCTCGGCAGTTCCGAGGCCCGCGCGGCGTTCGACATGAACAAGGAGCCGGCGGCGGTGCGCGATGCCTACGGCCGCAGCCAGCTCGGCCAGTCGCTGCTGCTCGCGCGACGCCTCGTCGAAGGCGGTGTCCGGTTCGTGACCGTCAACAGCGGTGGTTGGGACACCCACGGCGGCGCGTTCAACTACCTGCGGTACGGCATGCTGCCCACGCTGGACCGCGCACTGGCGACGTTCCTCGACGATCTTTCGAAACGAGGAATGCTGGAGAAGACGTTGGTGGTGGTGATGGGCGAATTCGGCCGAACTCCGACCATCAACCGCGACGGAGGCCGCGACCACCATGCGCGCTGCTTCTCCATGGCGCTCGCCGGGGGCGGCATCCGGGGTGGACAGGTCGTCGGGGCGTCGGATTCCCGGGGATTCGAACCCGCGGAGCGCCCCGTGCGCCCGGAGGACATTTCGGCCACGATCTACCGAGCGCTCGGCATCGACTACACCGAGTCGCTCACCTCGCCCGAGGGGGTCCGCATCACGCTCTCGCGGGGCGGCCGCCATCTCACCGAACTCATTTCCTGAGGGGCACGGCGTGACCATTCCTACGCGACGGGCGCTCGGTGCGGCGCTCGTCCTCGCCGTCGCATCCCACGCGCAGGCACAGCGACCGGCGCCCAAGCCCGCCGCCAAGTCCGTCCGCCCCGCCCCCGCGGCTCCCGGCGTTCGCGCAGCCTTGCCGCCGGCCTGGTCCGTGGCGTTCTCGCCCGATTCCAATCGACTCGCGATCGGCGGTTACCGATCGGTGACCGTTTGGTCGGTTAACGAGGGAACCAAGGCGGCGCAGTGGGAGGTGACCAAGGACGCCGTGCGGGCGCTCGCCTACTCGCCGGATGGTCGCTACCTCGCGGTGGGCGGCGGTGCTCCGGGGGTGGACGGCGTGCTGCTCCTGCTCGACGCTCGCACCGGACAAACCGTTCGTTCGATTCCCGCGCACGAGGATACGGTGGAGGCCGTCGCGTTCGCCGGCGACGTGCTGCTTTCGGCGGGCGACGACGAGCGGGTGGTGTTGACGGAAATCGCGACCGGAAAGAAGGTGGGTTCCCTCACCGAGCATGTCGGGCGGTGCCTCGCCGTGGCGGTTCCGCTGCGCACCAGCGAGGGATCGGGTGGGGCTATCTTCGCGACGGGCGGCGACGACAAGATGGTGAAGATCTGGGACGCCGAACTGCGCCGCGTGGTGGTCAACTTCGACCAGAGCGGGGGACCGGTTTGGGCCGTGGCGCCGTTTCCACAGCCCGGACGTTTCGCCGCGGCGGGCGGCGATGGTTCGGTGCGCCTGTTCCAAGTTCGGGCGGACCGTCCCGGAGGCGCGAACCCCGACGATCCCGGGGCGGCGAACAAGCCGGAAACCGGCCTTGACATCAAAGTCGTGTTGCGCAAGGGCGAGCCGGCTCCGCGCACCGGCGCGCTTGCGGCGACGTTGACCGGACACAACGGCCCGGTCTACGCGGTGGCGGTGGCGCGCAACGGCAACTGGATCGCAAGCGGCGGAGCGGACCGCAAGGTGGTGGTCTGGAATGGTGCCGGCGGCCGGGTTCGCGAACACACCGAAGCCACGTCCGACATCTGGGGCCTCGCCATTTCCCCGAATTCCCGGTGGCTCGCCGCGTCCTCCCGCGACGGCAAGGTGCGGGTGTACGATCTCGCCGACGGCACGTTGGCCCGGGAGTTTCCGCCTCCGCCGAAAGGAATCGCCAAATGAACCCGACGAAGCCTTGGTCGTTCGTCTTCGCGGTGCTTGCGTGCACGGCCGCCGCGGCCCACGGTCAGGCGATTCCGCGCATCGCCGCGGTGTTTCCCGCCGGCGCTAAGACGGGCGAGGTGGTCGAGGTGGCCTTGCGGGGGTCGAATCTCGGCGCGGCGCGCAAGCTGCTGGTGCTGGGCCCTCCCGGAGTGTCGGCCGAACTGCTCCAGGGCGGCGGCGCACCGGATGCGTCCGCGCGCCCCGTGTTCCAAGCCCGGTGCACGTCGTGCCATGAAGCGCGCTCCGCCGACAATCGAACACTCGGCCCGGAGCAATGGGCGCAGGTGGTCGACCGCATGATCGACGTGCGGGGTGCGGATATTCCCAAGGCCGACCGCGATCGCATCGTGGGCTGGCTGCAGGCCGCCGCCCGCGCGGGCGTGGTCTCCGCCAGGCTCACGGTGGCGAAGGACGCCGCTCCCGGCACCCGCGAGGTTCGGTTGGTGACCGACAACGGCGTGTCCGCCGGTTTCAACTTCGAAGTGGGATCGCTCCCCGAAATCGTCGCGTCGGGCGATACCGCCAAGGCCGACCTTCCCCTGGTGCTCAACGGGGCGCTGGCCCGCCCCGGACAACAGGACCGCGTGACGTTCGAGGCCGTGAAGGGCCAACGGTTGAATTTCAACCTCAAGGGCTACCGCCTCAACGAGCAATCGTGGGCGTTCTTCAACCCAGCGCTCTTCATTGAGGATGCGAACGGGAAAGCAGTGGCGAAGAGCCTCGGGCGTTTCGGGCTCGATCCGTTGATCGAATGGACCTGCCCCAAGGACGGCGCCTACACCCTCGTGGTCCGCGACCTGTTGTGGAAAGGCAACCCCGCGTCGGTGTACCGGCTCGTGGCCGGCGCGGTGCCCTACGACAGCGCGCTTTCGCCGCTCGTGGCGCGCCCCGGCGCAACCGTGGATGCGACGCTCGCGGGCGACGACGGAACCGGAATTCCGGTGAAGGTGCGCGCGCCGGTCGATCTCACCGGGGTTGCCCGGGTGCCCACGCCGCTCGGAGACGCGCCCGTCCTGGTGCGCGACATTCCCGATGGCGGCGGCCCCGTGGTGTCGGTGCAGCTCGCCACCTCGGTCACCCTGCCGGCGGCGTTCTCCGGGCGCATCGTCGATCCCGCCAAACAGGTCGATCGATTCCGTGTACGGGCCCTGCAAGCCGGCGGCCTTGAAGTACATGCCGCTCGCCTCGGGTCGTCGCTGCGCCCCAAGGTGACCGTGCGCAACGCGAACGGCGATGTCGTGGCCACTCGGACGATGACCGACGACAACGATCCCTCGATCGGCGATGCGTTCAAGGGGGCGGGGGAATACGTCGTCGAAGTGCAGTCCGACAACGGCTTGGCCGGTTCCTATGCATGGGAAGCCACCCTTGGCAAGGTCGTCGATTTCGCCCTCACGGCAACGCCCGACGGGGTGAATCTGGCACCGGGACAACGCGGCGCGCTGCTGGTGCGGGCGATGCGCCGCGAAAACATCCCGGGACCCATCTCGGTGACGATCGCGGATGCGCCGAAATGGTTGACCGTCGAACCCGGGATCATTCCGCCCGACGACGACAAGGCGGTGGTGCTGATCACGGTGGCCGACGACGCGCCGGTGGGAGGGGCGAACCTGCGCATCGAGGGCACGACCCTGGTTCCCGATCGGATCGACCCGCGGGTCAAGGTGCCGCTTGTTCGTCGCGCCCGGCCGATCGAGCTGTACCGCGGCAACAATCTCAACGTCCGCCAGCAGGAACGGCTCTCCTCCTACGTCGGCGTCACCCGCGACCGGCCGCCGTTCGCGCTCGTGCTCGACGATCCCCAACCGGTGGTCATCAAACCGGGCGGGGAAGTTCGGGTGGCGGTGCAGGTGCATCGCGCGCCCGGGTTCCGCGGCGCGGTGATCGTTCAATTCCAAGGACTCCCGCCCGGCATCGTGCCCCAGCCCTTCCAAGTGCAGGTGGGTCCCGAGTCGCGCGAGGCGGTCTTCACGCTCAAGGCCAACGGCGGGGCGCGGTTCCTCACCGAGCGGCCGGACAAGAAACTTCCTCCCATGCGCTTCTGCTTCGTCGGCACCACGGGGGGAGCCGACGCGATCGCGCCCTACCAATCATCGCTGACCGTGCCCCTTTTGGGACCGCTGACGAAAGTCGATCTCACCGACCGGTGAATCGCCCGTGGGTGCGCCCGCGAGTCTGGATTGCGGTATTCTGACGGCATCCGAAGAATGCCCTCCTCCAAGCCCGCGCCCGACTGCGACGCAGTGTGGGTGGAATCCCACGACGCCTTGCGCCGCCTCGTGGACGATCTTCGTCCACGGCTCGCCGACGATCCGCGCCTCGCCATCGATACCGAGTTCATCCGGGAACGCACTTATCGTCCGGTGCTCGAGGTCGTGCAGGTGGCCACCGCCGACGGCATGGTGGCGCTCCTCGATATTCCGGCGATCGGGAGCATCGACCCGCTTTCCGAACTTCTGATTGACCGGCAAATCGTCAAGATCGTCCACGCCGGATCCCAGGATTTCGAAATCCTCTCCGAGCGCCTCGGCGGTGAACTTCCCGAGCCCTACTTCGACACCCAGGTCGCCGCCGCGTTCGCCGGCTTCGGACTCCAATCCGGATATGGCGCTTTGGTGCAAAGCGCCCTCGGCGTCCGCCTCGACAAGGAGGAAGGCTTCGCCGATTGGTCGCGGCGCCCGCTCACGCCGTCGATGCTCGCCTACGCCGCCAACGATGTGCGTTACCTCCACGCGTTGCACGGCAAACTGCACGGCCGTTTGGAGCGGCGCGGGCGTCTGCCGTGGGCCATGGAGCAGATGGAACGCATACTCCGCGGTGCCACCGAAACATTGGAGCCGGCGGCGTTGTGGACCAAGGTGGGCGGGAAACAGGGCCTGGATGGCGCAGGCCTCGCCGTGCTGCGCGAACTGGCGATTTGGCGCGACGAGGAAGCCAAGCGCCGCGATCGCCCCCGGCGGACCGTCCTCAAGGACGAACCCTTGGTGGAGGTGGCGCGTCGCCGTCCCAAGTCGCACACCGCCATCCTCGAACTGCGGTCGATGCCGCCCAACGCGGGGGAACGCGTGGCG
>JBJTRZ010000480.1:0-3367 GCA_046076415.1 Armatimonadota bacterium | reverse complement strand
CCACCGCCGGCGGCACCCGCGCACCGGGCCAGCAACGCGCGGACGTCCGCGCGGTCGGGATTGCGCGCCAACACCTCGTTCAACAGGGCGGCGGCCTTCTTTGGATTCCGATCCTCGAGCTGCAGTTTCGCGAGCGCCACGCGGTTGCGCTCCCATTCCGGCCCCTGCCGTCCCTCGGCATCGTCGAACGAGATCCGTGTTTCCAGCGTGCGAATCCCACGCCGCACCCGATCGCGTTTCGTGAACACCGCGTTGGCCGCCGCAGCCGCTTTCGATTCGCCGAGCCGCGCCAAAACCCGTCCCAAACGGAACCAAATCTCGGGATCGGTCCCTCCCAGGGCGATCGCGCGGCGCAGCAGTTTCGCCGCAACGTCGGTGCGATCGCGCCGCTGCGCCAAGATCCCTTGCGCCAAAACGATTTCCGGGTCGTCCGGTGCTTCGGCGGCGCATTGGGCCAGCAATCGCTCGGCCTCGTCGAATTCGGCCGTGGAAATGCCCTTTTCCGCCAACGTGCGTCCGAGCAATCGGCGGGTCGCGCCGTCGGCCGGCTGGATCGCGAGCACGCGCCGGTAGCACTCGGTGGCCAGATCCAATTCATTGAAAAACACGTGCAGGCCGGCCAATTGACGCAGCACCCGCACATCGCCGGGGCGGTGGCGGCGCAGCTCCAGCAACAAATCCCGAGCGCGTTCCCGAAGCGGTTCGTTGGAACGCAGGGCCAATTCGTTGCAGGCCATCGCCAACCCGAGCGTCGCCTCGTCATCGCCCGGATCCAGTCGATGCGCCTGTTCCAAGGAGTCCACCGCATCGTGCCAGCGGTTGTACTTGCCGTAGATGCGCCCCAACGTGAAATGGGTGCCCGCGGCGTCCGGAGCCAGCCGCAATGCTTCCTTGAACTGGACTTCCGCGTCGGCGGGGCGCCCGACCTGCTCGAGCAGCACGCCCAGCGCATGCCGGACCGGAGCCGCTTTGGGGTCGAGGCGGGCGCTGAGCACCAACGCGGCGATGGCTTCCCGGTCCTTGCCCGCTTCCGCGAGGCGGACGCCATGCCAGTAGTGGACCTTCGGATCCCGCAGCCATTCCGGCTGGGACGCTTGTCGCGAAAGGGTGTCGAGAGACGCTTCGGACAACGATCGATCGATGCGCTTGTCGTTGACCCACGCACCCACCCAGGCCACGCCGCCGGCAGAGGCGATGGCGGCGACGGCAATCAGGATCCGGGCACGCAGCGGGCGCGGCATCACCGTCCCGCCCGTTGCCGGTCCAGCTCGGCGCGCATCCTCGCCATGCCTTCCCCGGCCTCCTTGGGCATCGGCATGTCCGAAAGGTTGCGCTCGACCGGCCCGACACCCCCCGACGCGCGAACCATCCACCACCCCAATAGCGCGACGAACACCCCGAGGGCGCCGATCACCACGGAGGGATGCAGTTTCCGTTTCATCGAACGGGGGGAATCCGTGTCACCGGCCGGCCGGAGCCGCTCCGCCACCGGGAGCCGGAGTCGTGCCCCCACCCCCACGTTGCTGCTGCAACTGCTGCTGCATCTGGGCCATGCCCTGGGCCGCCTCCTTGGGCATCGGCATGCTCCCAGCCTCCACCTCGGTTCCGCCCGCGGTTCGGGCGAACAGGAACCAGGCGCCCCCCGCCACCGCAAGCACAAGCACGGCGACCAGGACGATCGGGTTGACTTCCTTTTTCATACGGTTTCTCCCGAAACAGGGCACGGCTCCCCCCGAACCTCGGACAGGCCGGGGGGAACCCTGATCGGCGTCGTCAGCGGAACGACGGGTCGGCGGCCTTGTCGTCCTGGATGGTCCACTCGTGGGCGTACGTTTGTCCGTGCACCTTGGTGCTGGCGTGCCCATCGATCCACATGATGTTGTTCCGGTTGTTGAAGAACGCGTTGCGCTCGGGATCCACGCCCCAGTCACGCCCAACGCAGCTCCAGGTGTTGTTCTTCAAACGTCCCATCGGATAGTCGATATGTCCGTCCGACCAGAGATCCGGACAGTGCCCGTCGATCACGTAGATCGTGTTGGCGGCATCCTCCACCGCGGCGAGGCTGGTATCGAGCCCGCTGGTCGCGGCGCCCGTCACGCCACGGTGCGCTTGCTGGCTCTGGTTTCCATCGAGCCACGTGGTGAAATTCCAGACCGAAACCGAGTTGACGGCATACGAGAATTTCGTGGATTTTCCGCTGGGGGACTTGTTGATCATGCGCGGGTAGCAATACCAATCCGGCGCGGGATCGTCCTGTTTGTAAACGTACTGCGGGGAAAGGAACAGCTTTTCGCTCTTGATGTACGGTTGGATCAACGCATCGAAATACACGACCGGACCCGGCGCGCAACTGGCGTCCGGGTAATTGATCCAGGCCGGCGCGAGAATATCATCGTAGTCCTGGGCGTACATCAACGCGCCGAGGCCGATTTGCTTCAGGTTGCTCAGGTCCGATGCCTGCCGCGCCTTGGTGCGGGCCTGCGCGAAAACCGGGAACAGGATCGCCGCCAGGATGGCGATGATCGCGATGACCACCAACAACTCGATCAGGGTGAACGCGACTCGCTTCATTGCTTGCCTCCCTTTCGGTACCGTTCCCGCCGGATCCAACCGAACGCCGATGAAGGGGCGAACGAGCGATGAAACGGGGTGTACTTGGCGTCGAACGTACAAAACAACCGCGGGTTTGTCAACGCCGGGGAACGGCGGCAAACATCCGGCAGAAAGGTTCGACCGGGAACCCTGCCCTGCGCGGTCAACGCAACGACGGGTCGGCGGCCTTGTCGTCCTGGATCGTCCACTCGTGGGCGTACGTTTGTCCGTGCACCTTGCTGCTCGCGTGCCCGTCGATCCAGAGGACATTGTTGCGGTTGTTGAAGAACGCGTTGCGCTCGGGATCGGCTCCCCAGTCGCGCCCAACGCAGCTCCAGGTGTTGTTCTTCAAACGGCCCATCGGATAGTCGATATGGCCGTCCGACCACAAATCCAGGCAATGGGCGTCGATCACGTAGATCGTGTTGGCGGCATCCTCCACCGCGGCAAGGCTGGTGTCGAGCCCGCTGGTCGCAGCGCCCGTCACGCCCCGGTGCGCTTGCTGGCTCTGGTTTCCATCGAGCCACGTGGTGAAATTCCAGACCGAAACCGAATTGACCGCATACGAAAACCGACTCGATTTTCCGCTCGGAGTCCGATTGATCATGCGCGGATAGCAGACCCATTCCGGCGCGGGATCGTCCTGCTTGTACACATACTGCGGCGAAAGGAATAGCTTCTCGTTCTTGACGTAGGGCTGGATCAACGATTCGAAATACACGACCGGACCCGGCGTGCAGCTCGAATCCGGATAGTGGATCCACGCCGGCGCGAG
>JBJTRZ010000479.1:0-4014 GCA_046076415.1 Armatimonadota bacterium | reverse complement strand
CGGCACCGACACCGTCCGCCCGCCTTCCTTGACGACCAGCGGCCATTCGGGTTCGGCCCGCCAGCGCACCGCCCCCGTGGCCAGATCGGCGCACACCAACGGCGCGTTGTAGGGGCCATGTCCATCCACGAGATAAATGTGCCCGTCGCGCACCGCCGGCGTCATGAAATGCGCCCCGTACTCGCGGGTGGTCCACCGCGGCGTCAACACGCCTTCCGGAGAAACATCGCACAACGCGGTTCCCGCTCCGTAGCATTCGGTGATCAGCACTTGGTTGCCGACCACGAGCGGCGCGGACGCGTTGACCGACTCGTACCGGCGCGCGCGCCATGGGAATTTTCCGAGGATGCGCCCCGAATCGGGATCGACGCAGAGCAGGCCACCGGTGGGTGGACGGTCGTCGCCGCCCAGGAATGCGAACAAGAACCTTCGCCCGTGCACACGTCCCGCCACCAACGCGGCGTACCCGGCTCCCCACGCGGTCGGGGTCTCCCAAAGCGTCCGTCCCGTATCGACATCCAGCGCGAGCAGACGTCCCCCCTCGCGGGCCGAGACGGCAACGTGGAGGCGACCCCCTTCCATCCACGGCGTGGCGCCCACTCCAAAGAAGCCCGTGCCCCCCGCGAATTCGCGGAGCAGGTCTCGCCGCCAAAGCACCTTTCCGCTGGCGGAATCCCACCCGGTCAGCGCGCCGGCCACTCCGAGGGTCGCCATCCGCCGGGCATCGCCCACCGGCTGGCAGCGGGGTCCGCCATCGTAGCCGTAGCGATCCTGATACGCCACCGGGTGCCCTTGATTCCAAAGCACTTTGCCCGACTCGGCGTCGAGGCAAGTAAGGGTTTCGCGTCCTCCGATCCGGTGGAACAGGTAGACGCGCCCGGCGACCACGGAGGGAGGGGCGTACCCCTCGCCCTTGGGGGTTTCCCATACCTTGGGTGGGCCACCCGGGCCCAGCGACGGGCGGATGGGCGCCTCGTCGCACCGGCCATCGCCACGGGGCCCAAGGAATCGGCCCCAATCCTGGGTCCGTGCGCCGGGAGCGAGGGGCTTGGGTGGTGCGTTCATGGAAACTTCCCCCATTCTACCGATGCTTGCCGGTGCGCGGATCCTCCGGGCATTTTGGTGCGTCGGGCACGTTTCCTGCGTACACTGATGGGTCATGATCGCCAAGAAGCAGATTTCGTTTGGTACCGACGGTTGGCGCGCCGTGATGGCGCGCGAGTTCACGTTCGACAATGTCGCCTTGGTGGCCCAGTCGATCGCGGACCATGTCAACCACGCCGGCAAGGGCGGCAAAGGCATCGTGGTGGGTTACGACGCCCGTTTCCTGTCGGAGCAATTCGCGGCGCTGGTGGCGGACGTGCTCGGTGCGAACGGGATTCCGGTGCTCGTGGTGGACCGCGACACGCCCACGCCCGTCACGGCCTACACCATCAAGGCGCGGGACCTCGCCGGCGCGGTCATGCTTTCCGCGTCCCACAACCCGCCCGAATACCACGGCATCAAGTTCATTCCCGACTACCTGCACCCCGCGCTTCCCGCCGACACCGATCCGATCGTTGCCCGCATCGCGCAGCTGCAGGCGGATCCGGGTGCGGTCCGCACGGGTGGACCCAAGCCCGAGATCATCGATCCCAAACCCGATTACCTCGCCCATATCCGGCAGCTGATCGACCTCGATGCCATTCGCAAGGCCAATCTGGTGGTTTGCGTCGACCCCCTCCACGCCGCGGGCCGCGGCTACCTCTCCGACATCCTCGAGGAGGCCGGCTGCGATGTGCACACCATCCACAACGAGCGCAATCCGCTCTTCGGAGGGTCGTTGCCCGAGCCCAATGAACGCAACCTCGAAGCGCTTTCCGATCTGGTGCGCGACACCCGCGCCAACGTGGGGCTGTCGATGGATGGCGACGCGGACCGGTTCGGGATGGTGGATGAAAATGGGAAGTACATCACCAGCAACCAAGTGATCGCCCTCACCTTGTGGCACTGGGTGCGCACCCGGGGCAAAGGTCCGGTGGTCCGCACGGTGGCGACTTCCGGCCTGATCGACGCGCTCGCCGCCGATCTGGGAGTCGATGTGATCGAGACTCCGGTCGGCTTCAAATGGGTGGGGTCGGCGATGAAGGCCAACGATGCCGCGGTGGGTGGCGAGGAATCCGGCGGGCTCTCGGTGCGCGGGCATATCCCGGAAAAGGATGGCATCGTGGCCGATTTGGCGCTCACCGAAATGATCGCCACCACGGGGCGCACGCCCGGGGACATCCTGAGCGAGATCGAAGCGACCACCGGCAAATTCGTGGCGACCCGCATCGACCTGCGTCTCCCCGATTCCGCCAAACTCGATTTGATGCGGCGCCTGCGCGAGGAGACGCCGGCGACGCTCGCCGGGCAGAACATCGTGTCGGTGAACCCCGCCGATGGCGTGAAGATGGTGCGCGAGGACCGCTCGTGGCTGCTTGTGCGCCCGAGCGGCACGGAACCCTTGGTGCGCTGCTACATGGAGGCCCGATCGCCCGAGGGGATCGAGGAACTCAAGGCCGCGGTGCACGCGCTCGCGCCGGGTGCGGAGCTCGGCGGCCACTAGGGCGCGCCATAACAATACACGACCGGCCGGTGCGGGATGCACCGGCCGGTCGTTGGTTTGGCGGGGCCGGGAAGATCAGCGGACGAGGATATCGACGCGGCGAAACTCCACCGGGTGGCTTTCCGATTGGAGCGAGATCGTGCCGCCCGTGAGCAGTTTGGGCTGCCCGGCGGCGAGCAGCTTCTTCGCACTGGCGTCGCTCGGGTCGAGCTGCGCCTCGCGGTAGCGCAGGACCTCCTTGCCACCCACGCGGTGGATGATGTCCTGATCCCCGTTCACTTCGATTTCCACCATCACCCACTGATCGCCGTCGAATGTCGGCGACGTGGAATCGGTGCAGTGGCGGGTGATCAACTCGCGCCCCATCACGACATTGGTGCCGGGAGTGCACAGGTTGGCCGTGGTGCGCTGGCCGGTGCCCAGCCCACCGAGGAATTGGACCTCGACCGAGCAGGGAAAGTCCTGGTTCAGGTCCATGCTCTCGGGCGTTTGCCCGTGCAGCATGACGCCCGAGTTGCGCATCGCCCACCCCGGTCCGTCCGGGCATTGATCGCCGGTGAAGCGATATTCGACGCGCAGGATGTACCGGCTGAACGGAGTCTTGTAAAACAGGTGTCCGAAGCGGCCATTGAACTTGCCATAGCGTTCGTATCCCACCTGGATGACTCCGCGGACCACGCGGAACGTGTCGCCGAAATTCTCGCCCGCCTTGAACCCGACGATCTTCGGGGTCCAACCGTCGAGGTTGCGGCCGTTGAAAAGGGGAAACCACTTCGCCATCGCGATCCTCCGGGGCAGTCTACCGCAGTTCCGGAACGGGTCCGGTAGGATGGAGCATGCGACGCAATGGTGGTCCCATCGGTGGCTTCACCGTCATCGAATTGCTCGTCGTCGTCGCGGTCATCGCCATACTCGCCGCCCTGCTGTTTCCCGTGTTCGGGCAGGCTCGGGAACGTGCTCGCGGGGCAACCTGCCTTTCGAATGTCCGGCAGTTGGCCATGGCCGTTTTGCTTTACGCGCAGGACCACGACGAATCGTTGCCCCCGGTTGGGTTGTCGATGGAAGCGGGCGACGAAGGCGAGGAGGATGACGACGGTCGCGACGAAGCGGACGAAGTCGCATGGACCGTGTTGATCGCTCCCTACTTGAAGTCGGTCGGGGTTTTGAAATGCCCGAGCGGAATCGATCCCATCGGCTATGGGTTGAACGAAATGCTGTTCGTGGACCTGACGGAGGACGACGACGAACGATTCCCGGTGCGGACCCTCGGGCAATTGGAAACCCCCGCGGAAACGGTTTTTTTGGGCGATCTGGGCACCGAGGACGACCTGAGAACTCCGCGGCGCGGGGCGCTGAAGATGACGGCGCCAGGGAAGGACCTCGACGACAAGCGGGACGCGCGTCCCGCCGCGCGCCATTTCCAGCGC
>JBJTRZ010000478.1:0-1810 GCA_046076415.1 Armatimonadota bacterium | reverse complement strand
TGAAACGGCTTTTCCCAAATGCCGTGATGTCTTCGTGTGGCTCCGAGTACACACGCTCGACACCAACCTGAAGTCCGCTGACAATGGCACCTTTTTCCGGAATCCACAAAACTTGATTTTGCACTACTGCAATCAATGACGTCGGCTTTACTGCGCCGGATTCCGAATCCCAGTAGGAATTATTTGCGAGCACAACAATGTTGGCCTTGATCGTGTCGACGAATGCCGAGTCGAGTTTATCGATGACATACCGCTGAAGGTCTTGGACCTCCGCGCGCGTGTCCGCGGTGATTGACCAAACCATACTTTTCCCCCAAGCCGGTTCATGGCAAGTTGCAATAGTTCCCTTCAAAGGCGATTCCATGGAACGTGTCCCGCCGGGAGGGTGGCCTTCCGGCGGGATTCGGTTGGGGCCGATTGGCCCCGGGTCAGTCGCGGCGCCGCCCTTGCCGCACCTTGGTTTGGAGGTATTCCGGCATCACCGCGTCGGCGAGAACCGCTTCGGACGCCAGCAGCCGCCCGGCCATCTTGTTGCGTGCGAAACGGGCTTCCTTGGCGAAGAGCAGGACGTCTTCTTCGAGAAGTTGCTCGATTTCGGCAACGCTCGCGTGCAGCCATCGGTTGTCGCCGGCAATGTTGCGGGCCTCGCCGAGCAACCGTCGTGCGGCATTCGGGTCGCCTCCGATCGCGGCGGCACGCGCCTCCTCCAGCAATTCGCCGACGCGCGTGTCGGCCACGCGCTCGGCGACCACGGGATCCTCGGCCAAGGCGGCGAGCACGGGTTCTTCGAGGGTGGGCAGGTGCAGGGCCGCTTCGGTGGCGCGCCAGCGGCCGTCTTCCGAGGTTCCCGAGAGGCGGGCCACCAACAGGGGCTCGCCGTCGCTTTCCGAGGGCGGCACTTCGAGGGTCACCTGCACCCAACTCACGGCGCCCCAGGCAACATCGGGTAGTCGAATCGTCGACGTTCCCGAGGCCCGCTTTCCGCCGACGGCCACGACGCGGACACCGGGGGAGGGCGTGATCCGGACCTTCATTTCCCGCGAATGGAGGTTGCCGAGAAGGGAGAATTCCTCCGAGAACGCGTCGAGGAGGTCCTCCGCGCGTTCCCCATAGTAGGATTGTCCGCCACCCGCCTCGGCCATCGCGGTCATCAGATCCTCGTTGAAATGGCGTCCCAGCCCGATCGTGGTGGTGCCGATCCCCGCTTCGAGGGCTCGACGGCAGTGGGCGGACACGGTTTCGACGCGCGTGATCCCGTGGTTTGCGCAGCCGTCCGACAGCAGCAACACGCGTCGCACCGCGTCGGTGCGGCCGCCGTCGTCGAGGGCGATGCGACCTGCGTCCCAACCTCCGTGCAGGTTTGTGCGGCCGCCTGCATCGACCCGAGCGAGGACGCGGGCGAACGGCGCGATGTCGCCGGCGGAGTGCAGCGGCAGGAGGGTGTCGACCGTGCCGTCGTAGACCACGACCGCGGCTCGGTCGGTTGGCTCGAGTCGGCGTACGATTTCCAGGGCGCACCGCTTGGCTTCATGGAGCGGGCCACCCGACATCGAACCGGATCGGTCGATCACCAACGCGAGGTCGAGGGGCGGACGTGCCGTGACCGGCCAATCGAGGGGCCGTTCCGGAGCCACGGCGCGGATCAGGATTTGAATCCGGCCGCCGGCGCTCGGGCGCCCGGCCTTGAGCGAGCGAATTTCCAATTCGGGAATGGACATAGGGTTCCTTTCCGGCACGCAGGGCATGCCGAAGGACGGGCCGGGGAAAAGAGGTTCCCCGGGCGAGGGGGTTCGGGTGGGGGCGGGTTTTG
>JBJTRZ010000477.1:0-6653 GCA_046076415.1 Armatimonadota bacterium | reverse complement strand
TGGCCAACATCGCCCGCATGGCGGCCTACTCGTGCCGCACGCGCACCGCGGCGGTGAGCGTCGTGGACGACAACCACGAACACTACGTGGCCACCTATGGAACGGCGGACATCCGCGTTTCGCGGGACACGTCGCTCGCTTCGCTTGCACTCGACCGCTGGAGGGCCACCACCGCCGACGGCGAGAGCCTCTTCCTGCTCGAAGGCGACCATGCCGGAGCCCCCCACTCGGGCCTGTACGCCGCCGTCCCCATCCTCGCCACCGACCACCGCATCGTCGCGGTGCTGTCGGTGACCGACGACGCACCCCGACCGCTCGACCTGCGCCAAATCGCCATGCTGCGCATGCTCGCCGGGCAAGCCGCGACCCTGCTATCCCAGTCGCAGCGCATCCACGAACTGACTGCCGGGTCGGAGGCGGTCGCCCTCGTTCCGGAAGGCGGAGCCGTGGACGCCCAGCGGGACCCGCTCACCGAACTGCCCAACCGCGCCCACTTCATCGACCGGGTTACGGAAACGGTCGACTCGCGCCGCAAGCGCCGCCGCAAGGAAACCGCCGCGGTGTTGTTCGTCGACCTCGACCGATTCAAGCGCATCAACGATACGCTCGGGCACGCGGCGGGCGACATCCTGCTCCGCGAGGTGGCCCAACGTTTCCGCAACTGCCTTTCTCCCGGCGACATCCTTGCCCGCCTGGGCGGAGACGAATTCACCGTCCTGCTCCCGCATTTGACAGACCCCGACTACGCGGAAAATGTCGCGCGCACCCTGATCCAAGCGGTCGCGCGTCCGATCAAGATCCGCGACGAGGAGGTTCAAGTCGGAGCCAGCGTCGGCATCTCGATGTTTCCCCGCGACGGCGAGGATGCCGGAACCCTGCTGAAGAACGCCGACATCGCGATGTACCAAGCGAAGGCGAACGGGGGCTACCAAGCCTATTCGCAAACCATGAACGCGGACGGATACCAACGTCTCCTGACCGAAACGGCCCTCCGGCACGCGATCGAGCGCGAGGAGATCCTGGTCGCCTATCAACCCCAATACAACCTCGCCACCGGGGAGCTCCACGCCGTGGAGGCCCTCGCCAGGTGGCGGCACCCGGAACGGGGCCCGATTCCGCCCTCGCACTTCATCGCGGTCGCCGAACAAGCCGACTTGATCATTCCCCTCGGACTCGCCGTGCTGCGACGCGTTTGCCGCGACGCCGCGATGCGCCGCTCCGAAGGACTGCCGATGATCCGCGTCGCGATGAACCTATCGGGACGACAGCTCATGGACCAGCACCTCCACGAGCGCATCCTCGAAATGCTCGATCATTTCCATCTTTCGCCGTCGATGCTCGATCTCGAACTGACCGAAACCACACTTGCGCTGGGCAACGCGGCGGCACCCGAAATGCTGCAGGCGCTGCGTGGAATGGGCACGCGTTTGCTGGTCGACGACTTCGGCACCGGTTATTCGTCGCTCGCCTACCTGCGCCACTTCCAGGTGGACGGTATCAAGATCGACCAAACGTTCACCGCCGGACTCGGCCGCGAGGACCGCGAGGATGCATTGGTGAAAACGCTGGTCGATATGGCCCACGCCCTCCGCGTGGAAGCCGTCGCCGAAGGCGTGGAAACCGCCCATCAAGTGCGACGCCTGCAGGAATTCGGATGCGATGTCGGGCAGGGGTACCTGTTCCACAAACCGCTCTCGGCCGACGACCTGCGGACCCTGCTGCTGGCCAACACGAAGCACCCGGCGATCCCTATATCGAGTGAAACGTCACCGGCCAACGTCCGCTTCGCCGCCTGATTCGATTCGGGCAGGAACCGGTCGGGCGCGAACGTAATTCCCGGATATGACCCCCGACACGCTGCGGTCGATCGAAACGGAACCCGCCGGGCTGACCCCGGCGCTTCGCGCCCTGCGCCTCGATGCGCGCGGGGATTGGAACGCGGCCCACGACGCGCTGCAGGACGATCCGGGCGCGGACACGTCGTGGGTGCATGCCTACCTCCACCGCAAGGAAGGAGATCTGGGCAACGCGGGATATTGGTACCGGCGCGCGGGACAACCCACCCCGACCGGCCCGCTCGACGACGAATGGCACCGGATCGCCACGGCGCTGCTCGCGGCTCAGTCCACCCCGTAGCCGAACAACCGCGCGGATCCGTGCACCATTCCGCCTTCGGGAGGGACCCCCTCTCCTCCGGCCGGGACCGCCAGGTCCAGCACCAGGAAATCCTCGCTCCCGATCGCGCACCGCACCCGCCACACGTCGAGGGACATTTCCCCCCAAGCCGCGTCGCGACGGTCGAGCGCCCGCCCGATCACCACGTAGTCGTTCGGATGCTGCCCCTCGTGGACCAATGCGGAGAAATCCGCCCCCATCTGCAACTTGTCGGCGTTGCGAATGCGGTCCCGCATCGCCTCCGCACCCCCCGGAGCTAGGGTCGCGAGCCCGTACACGGCCACATCGCGCTCCTTGCCGATCGCGGCGCTCCACCCCGCGGAGGCGCTCCCCTGATCGACCGCGCAAAACACAAGTCGACGCCCTCGATGCTCGGCCTCCACCATCGGCATCCCCGATCCCGAATCGCGCCACAGGCGCCGAACGCGCATTCGAAGCCGCGACTCCGTGGTCAAATCGGGCAACTCGTCGACCGGCGCGGCGGCCACGAATTGTCGGCGACGGCGAACACTGCGCACCACCAGCGCCACGCCCCCCGCCAACACGGCGAACAACAATCCTTCGGGTATCCCGGCGGGCAGTGTCACCGCGACACCGCTTCCACGCACCCCGACGCGATGGAGCGGCGCAACGCCTCCAAGACGCGCGCCTGCGCCACGCCGTCCTCGCCCGGCGACAACGGCTGCGCCGGATCGCGGACGCACGCGCAGAAATGGCGGATCTCCTGCGCCCAGTGGTCGAAATGCGGAAACGTCTCTTCGTGCACCGCATCCCCGCCCCCGGTACGGATGCGCAGCGCGACACCGACCTCGCCCACTTGGAATGCGCGCGTGGCCTCGATCGATCCCTCCGTCCCGACGATTTCGTACCGACTCGCGAACGCTTGATCGAATCCGCAGGAAAACGTCGCCGAACGCCCCTCGGTGAAGGTCAAGACACCATCCGAGTGCAGGTCCACGCCCGTGTCCGTATCCATGGTCGCCACGCACAACGCGCCCTCCGGCTCGTCGTCGAAGAGCATCCGCGCGGCGTCCACCGTATATACCCCGACATCCGTGAGGGCACCTCCACCCCGTGCCGGATCCCAGCGAATGCCCGCGTGGTCCGGGGTTGCGCAGTACGCGAACACACCCGAAAACCGCACGGGCCGACCAATCGCCCCCTCCGACACCAGTTGGCGTACCCGGGCGTGCTGCGGATGGTGCCGGTACATAAACCCTTCCATCAAGCGCAATCCCCGGGCGCGCGCCGTTTCCGCGCACCGCACCGCGTCGTCGACGGTCAGCACCATCGGTTTGTCGCAGAGGACATGCTTGCCGGCCGCAAGCGCCTCGAGCACCCACCTGGCGTGCAGGTCGTTCGGCAACGGAAGGTACACCGCGTCGATACCCGGATCGGCGAGCAACGCGGCGTAATCGCCGAACGCATTGGGGATCCCGTGCCGACCGGCGACCGCCTCCGCCTTCGCACGGTCGCGCGAGGCGACCGCCACCAAATGCGCCTCGTCAACCCGCCCGAACGCGGGAACCATGCGACGCTCGAAAACGCGGGCGCACCCGAGTACGCCCCAGCGCACCGGCTCGGTCACTTGCGGTCCTTCAACGCCTCGAGCGCTCGCCGCGCGGCCCGCGCAACCACATCGCCCCGCGAGGCGATTCCGGCCGCCCGCTCCAACACCGGGCGCGCCGTCGCGGCATCCCACTGCGACACCGCCTGGACCGCCGCCAAAACCACCGGAGTCATCTCCTTCGCGTCCACCCGCGCCGCCAGCAGCGGTCGGTCGGCCGGATCGGCGGGAAGCGACGCGAGCGCTCGCACGGCATCGGCGCGCCGTTCCAGCGACGCATGGGAGAGTTCGGACCGCCAAAAGGCGCGCAGTTCGGGACGCGAGCCCTTCGCCAGCGCCGCGGTGCGCGTGAACACCGGGAATCGATCCCGGTCGGCGCGCACCAATTCGACCAACATCCGGACATCCTCGTCGCTGGGCTGATTTGAAAGAATGGCTTCGAAGGCCGCGAAACGGTCGATTGCCGACGGGGAATGCCGCACTACGGCGCGCCACTCGGTCGGGGCGAACGCGTGCTTCATTTCGCGGAGATAGTCGCGGTCGGGATCGAGCACGACGGCATCCGGACGCACGGGAGCCGGCACCCGCAGGGTCGTCGTGGCTGCGTCGATCACCACCGAGCGCCGTTCCAAACGGTCGCCCGCGATCACGCCAACCTTGGTCGCGATGCGATAGATCGGTGTTCCATCGGCGGTGTCCTGCTCCTGTTTCACGGTCACGACCGCCTCGCGCTTGGCCGAGTCCCAATCCCAGGAATACGACAGCACGGGATGGCCCGGCTTGCGTATCCACTGGTCGAAGAACGGTTTCACATTGACACCCGAAGCCTCCGTGAACGCACGTTCGAGGTCGTGGGTTTCGACGGGTTGGTGTCGATGCAAGGTCAGGTAACGCTTGATGCCGGCGAAGTACGGCCCATCCCCAAGCAACCGCCGCAGCGAGTGCATCACCGCGGCGCCCTTCGGATACGTGTGGGCATCGAACATCGCGTCGGGGTCCGAGTACAGCACCGTCGCGATCGGCCGCCGGTAGGATCGCGCCTCTCCCAGATACCCCTGGATGTCGCCCTCGATCTCCCGCTCGTACGCCCACTTCCCGCGACTATGCTCGAAGTAAAGCGCCTGGAAGAACGTCGCGAAGCTCTCGTTGAGCCAGACCGTTCCCCAGTCCTTGCACGTCACCAAATCCCCGAACCATTGGTGCGCCAGTTCGTGCGCATTGAGGCTCGCCATCGAGCGCCACCCATCTTTGCCGTCGGTGAGGGCCCCTTCCCCGAGCGTCGTGGAGGAAACGTTTTCCATTCCCCCGCCGAAATCGAACATGGCATTCTGGGCGTACTTCGGCCACGGATAGCGCACTCCAGTGATCTTGGAGAAGAACGTCAACATATCCGGCGTGTCGGAGAACGACGGCTCGATCCAGTCCGCTTTTCCCTTGGGAACCACGTACCACAGCGGGAGGCCCTCCCAGGCGGATTTCCTCACGTCGAACGGACCTCCGACGAGCGAGAGCAGATACGTGGCATGGGGCTGCGTCATGCGCCAGTGCACCGTTCGCGTCCCGTCCGCAACGACATTGGAAACTTCGACTCCGTTGCCGACCACCGTCCAATCCTTGGGAACGGTCGTGATGGTCTCGGACGTCGCGAGGTCGTTCGGGTAGTCCCAGGAAACCATCCACTGGCGGTTCCACCCGGTTTCTCCCTGGGTCCAGAACCCGATCCGATTGGGACGCGACGCGTCGGGACGCATCCAGTGCCAGCCTCCCCCCGAACCGAAGCCCGAACCCTGCGTGGATCCGCCCGTGTAGTCCACCGCGACGAGCGCCTTCGCACCCGCCGCCACCGGACGCTCCGGGGTCACCAGCAGCCATACGTCGTCACGCCCAACCGTCGCCGTCGCACCGTCGACCTGGGCGGACTTCACCACGAGCCCCTTGCCCACGTGCAGGCGAATCGTCGCCAAAGGCCCGCGCAGCGGCGAGATCGTGCTGGTGGTCGTGCCCGAAAACTTCTTCCCCTCCCAGTCGACGCGCGTTTCGACCTTGACGTGGATCAAATCGAAATCGCGGTCGGGCGCGTACTGCACCTTCGCGGCCGGCGGCTGGAACGGATTCCCGCGCTGGGCGAGGGCGGGCGCGGCCGCGGAACCGAGCACGAACGCGAGGGCGAGGGCGACGAACGGAGCGCGGGAAGCGCGCGAAAGCGGGGAAGGCATGGCGGGCGATTCGGCGCCGCGCCTCCGCCTTCCTCCGTTCAGCGGGCCGTGGGCGGCGCGAGCAGACCCGTCGGAATGAGCTGGTAATCGTCGCTCCAAGCCGACCCGGTCGTCGTCCAGTGATCCGGGCCGTACGCCACCTGCCGTTTCGGCACGAGATGCAGCGGCCCGAACGCATTACGGCGCGTCGCCACGACCGAAACCACGCAGCGTTCTCCATCGGCTGGTGCGGAGTACGGAGGCCAAGGCACCGTTCGCCCATCGAAGCGCACGCAGGCCCCGCCCACATCCGAAAGCGAGACATGGGTCGACCCGGATGGCAGATGGATCTCGTACGAAAACACACCGGTGTAGAAGGGAAAGCCCTGGGCGCACAGGTCGCCGATGTCCACCGTTTCGGGAAGCACGTCCAAAAACGGGCCCTCGGAGTCGAGGTACACGGCAAAATCCCCGAGCAGGAACACCGCCTCGAGGTCGACGTCGCGCCGATAGTCGCACGCGATCCGCACCGTGTTCTTCCCGGCACGGATCGCACCTTCCGGAATTCGCATGCGCCGCAGCGCGACATCCACCCACCAGCCTTCGTCGCCCGACACAAAAGCGCGCTGGTCGTTTATCGTCACCTCGAATCGGTCCGGGCGCTCCACCGCTAGTTCGATCGGGCCGTTCGGAACACTCGCCACGGAGAACTCGAA
>JBJTRZ010000476.1:0-1928 GCA_046076415.1 Armatimonadota bacterium | reverse complement strand
TGCAAGAAGGGCTGCTGATCCTTCGCCGGCGGGCCTTCCGCCGGTCACCTTCGAGTGAAAGTGCGGCGGGTCGGGCGAACAGACGCGGGAATCGACCGGATCCGGTTCGAAGGTTCGGTGGTTCGCCGCGACATCGGGTGGCGCGCGGAACAGGCCGCCCGATGAGGCGGACCGCGCCGCTGACGCGGGCGCATTCCCACAACGACTATGAACGGCCGCGCCCGCTGCTCGATGCGCTCGATCAAGGCTTCTGTTCCGTCGAGGCCGACATCCATTTGGTGGACGGCGCGTTGCTGGTGGCACACGATCGCAAGGGCGTCCGTCCCGACCGGTCCCTGGATGCGCTTTATCTGCGCCCTCTGTTCGAACGTTGGCGACGTTTTGGCTCGATCCATTCCGATCCTGCGCCGTTTCGCCTCCTGATCGACATCAAGTCCGACGCGGAGCGCGTTTTACCGGCTCTCGAGGCGGCGCTTGCCCGTGTCGCCCCGATGTGCCGCCGTCATCGATCCGGAGGGGTCGCGCCCGGCTCCGTGCAAGTGGTGCTCTCCGGCGACCGTCCCATCGAGACGGTCCGTCGTCGCCGGGACCGCCTCTACGCCCTCGATGGTCGCCCGGAAAATCTGGGCAAGGGGGAGCCGGTCGATTTGTTCCCCTTGGTCAGCCTGTCGTGGTTCGGCGCGTTGCGTTGGACCGGGAACGGCCCCATGGCACCGTCCGATCGTCGATTCCTTGCCGATTTGGTCGCGCGTTGCCACGACGAGGGGCGGGAGTTGCGATTTTGGGCGGCGCCCGACATTCCCTCGGGCTGGGCCGTGCAGCAGGCCGCCGGCGTGGACGTCATCAATACGGACCATCTCGCCGCCCTTGCCGATTGGATGCGGCGCACGCCCGGGACCTGACCCATCGTCCCCATCGACTCCCGGTTTCCGCAGGACGCGGAGGTCGCCGTGGCGAAACGACCGCCATGGAAGACCGTGAAATCGAACTATCCGCGGGCGATTGGACGGTTCGCACCGCACCCTGGGGGGGCGCCCTGCGGGGAGCGACATGGCGCGGGCGTCCCGTCGCCACCGGATACTCGGGAAGGTCCGCGAAATGCGGCGGCGAAGGCGACGTTCTGATTCCCTTTCCCGGGCGCATCGCCGGAGCCGAGTACGATTTCAATGGGGTGCGTCACCGGTTGGATCCCACGGATTCCGGCGGACGGCACGCGATTCACGGCTTCGTGCGGGACTTGCCGTGGGAGGTCGCCGGGCAATCCAAGGATGCGGTGTCCTACCTGCTCGCGTTCGCGGGGGCTCCCGGATTTCCGTTCCCGCTCGAAATCGGCTTGGTGTACCGCGTGGACGCCGACGGCTTGTCGTGCGCGACGACGGTTCGGAACACCGGCCAGGAAGCGGCTCCCGTGGCCGTGGGCTTCCATCCGTATTTCGTCGCGGGCGACGTTTCCATCGATGATTCGGTGCTGACGTTGCCATTCGATTCCGTGCTCGAATTCGAACGGTTGATTCCCACGGGACAGGTTTTGCCGGTGGGGAACGCCGGCGTGGACTGGCGCGGGGCGAAGCCGATCGGTCGGAGCGTGATCGACAATTGTTTCCTCCATCCCATGCGCGACGACGACGGTCTGGCGCGGGTGACTTTGGCGGGACCGGATCACTTCGTCGAGGTATGGATGGACGAGGCGTACGATTACTGCGTGCTTTTCACCGGCGACACCTTGCCCGACAAATTGCGGCGCAAGGCGCTGGCGATCGAGCCGATGAGTTGCGGATCCGACGCGTTCCATCACCCGGATTGGGGACTGCGCGTGCTCGCGCCGGGCGAATCGTTCCATGGAACCTGGGGCGTGCGGGCCCGCTCCGCGGGGTGAACGGTTCGCGCTAGGACGCGCGACCCATCTTGCGCAGGCGTCGCACCGTGGT
>JBJTRZ010000475.1:0-2358 GCA_046076415.1 Armatimonadota bacterium | reverse complement strand
CGTGGTCGATGGTCAAGTCCTTGGCCATGGTCCCGCAATATTGGCATGTGTAATTGTCGCGCGCGAAAACCGACCGTCGGGAAACGCGCAACTCGGGCAGGGGGCGTTTCACGTGGTGGCGCAACTTCACGACCGACGGGGTGGATGGGAAGCGCGACGTCGGGCCGACGACCTCGCCGTCGCCTACGGTCTCGTCCTCATGCAACACCTCGGCCTTGCCCTTGTAGACCAGGCAGATCGCCCGTCGCACATTGCAGACGTTGAGGGGCTCGTAGTCGCTGTTCAGCACGAGGACCTCGTTTCCCATGGCGTGTCGGTCTCCTGGGTCACCGGATCGGAGAAACAAAAAAACCGTCCACGCAGGGGCGGACGGGTTCGAAGCCGAGGGTGCGGCGGCGGGACGGCACGAAAAGGCACGTTGGAATCACGGGCCTCCTGCGGGGGCCACGTGGGTCTTCCTTTGGGTCGAACCGGGGCACGCCTCCACTTTCCCAGAGGCGTGTGTCCGGGCAAGCGTTTCTCAGAGGCCGGAGCGCATCCGCCGTGCGCACTCGGCGTCGTCGACGGAGCCACCCGGGACATGACCGTCGAGCGGAAGCAGATGCGCGTGGATCGCGTCGATGAGATCGCCGGCGAACGGGAAGTAGGCATCCTCGATCTCGTCGGGGGGGGTGATCCAGTTGCGGGCTCCCACGACCACTGGAGGCGCGTCGAGGTCATCGAATGCCAACTGTCCGATGCGGGAGGCAATGGTGTGCAGGTAGGAACCGCGCTCGCACGCGTCGGAGGCGAGCAGGATCCGACCCGTTTTGCGCACCGACTCGAGTACCGGCTCGGGATCGAACGGCACCAAGGAACGGGCGTCGATCACCTCCGCCGAGATGCCCCACCGATCGCGCAATTGGTCGGCGGCCTCGATCGCACGGTACAGCGTGGCTCCCACGGTGAGGATGGTCACGTCGGTACCCGGCCGTTTCACTTCCGGAACGCCGATCGGCACCGTGAACGATCCCGTGGGAACGCCTTCGATCCCGCGGAACATTTCAGGCATGTCGTAGATGCGTTGGCTTTCGAAGAAGATCACCGGATCGGTGCCGCGCAGGGCGCTGGCCATCAGCCCCTTGGCATCGGCGGCCGTCGCCGGGAACACGACCTTCAGGCCGGGGATATGGGCGGCCAGCGCGGTCCAGTCCTGCGAGTGCTGGGCGCCGTATTTGCTTCCCACCGAAACCCGGAGCACCACCGGCATGCGCAGCACGCCCCCCGACATCGCTTGCCATTTCGCGAGTTGGTTGAAGATTTCGTCGCCGGCGCGCCCCATGAAGTCGCAGTACATCAACTCGACCAGCGCTCGTCCGCCCTCCAGTGCGTAGCCGACCGCCGTGCCCACGATCGCGGCTTCGGCGATCGGGGAATTGAAGAGTCGATGGTAGGGGAGGGATTCGGTCAGGCCACGGTAGACCGCGAACGCACCACCCCAGTCGCGGTTCTCCTCGCCGTAGGCGACCAGGGTCGGGTCCGTATGGAACGCTTCGAAGATCGATTCGAACAACGCGTCCTTGATGCCGATGCACCGACCGCGCGGAATCGCGGTGCCGTCCCCCGCGATGCCGGACCGGGACCGGGCGGCCAGCGCTTCGACCCGCGGATTCGATTCGGGGGCCATGAGAACCTCCGCGTCGCGCGACGGATCGAGGCTCGGAACCTCCTGGTTGCTGAACGTGGTTTGGTCGAGGAGGTTGCCGGGGACGAAAAGATTGGCGCGCGGGGAAAGGTCGAGGTCGATCGCCTTGACGTAGGCGCGCTCGATCGCGGCCTCGATCGCCTCCTGCTCGGCCGCGATGGCCGATTCATCGAGGACACCGGCCTCCACCAGCGCGGCACCGAAGGCTTCCAACGAGTCCTGCGAACGCCACTCGTCGATTTCGGCTCGCTCGCGATAGCTGCTGGCATCGCTCGGTGAGTGCCCCGAGAAGCGATAGGTGATGGTGTCGAGCAGCACGGGGCCCGCACCGGACTCGAGGATGGCGCGCTTTCGGCGTAGGGCGTCGATCACCGCGAGCGGGTTGTATCCATCGACGCGTTCCGCATGCATCTGCTCCGGATTGAGGCCGGCGCCTAGCCGCGCGAGGATTCCGAAGCCCCCGGTCTCTCCCACGGGCTGGCCACCCATTCCGTAGAAATTGTTCATGAAATTGAACAGCAGGGGAAGCCCGCCGCGCACCGACGCGTCCCATAGCGTGCGGAATTGATCCATCGTGGCGAAGCAGAGCGCCTCCCAAACCGGACCGCACGAGGCGGAGGCGTCGCCGAGGTTGGCGATCACGAGCCCCGGTGTGCGGTTGACGCGGTTGAAGA
>JBJTRZ010000474.1:0-5633 GCA_046076415.1 Armatimonadota bacterium | reverse complement strand
GGCGCACCTTGGAGCGCACCGATTCGGGCAACTCGGTGCCGCGCATCGTGGCGAGGTGGGGTTTGTGGTCGAACAGATCGACATGGGACGGGGCGCCGCCTTGCCAAAGCACGATCATGCGCTTGGCCTTGCGCGGAAGGGTGAGGGCCGGTCCGGCGGGGAGGCCGTTGCCGGGCGGAGCGGCGAGGCCCTCCTCCGCGAGCAGCGCGGTGAGTGCGGTGGAACCGGCCGCACCGAGCGCTCTGGTGAGCAGGCTGCGCCGGGTGAGCGGGGTGTAGCCGCCCGCGAGCGGCGTGGTGGCGGGATGGTCGAACTTATTCACGGGTGATCGCCTCGTCGAGGTTCAAGAGGGCCAGCGCGACTTGGGCCATCGCGGCGGTTTCGGCTCGGTTGGTGGTGGGTGCGGGAGCGGCACCGGCGCGCAGCAGCGCGTCGGTGTCGGCCGGGGTGCGGGCGTAGTGGGCCAGCGCCTTGGCGTAGATGCGCAGCAGCGCGTCGGATTCCGCCGCCGCCGGGCGTCTTCCCAGCACCCGCCGCGTCATCCGCCCGATGGCTTCCCGCGGATTGGTCGTTTCCGAGAGCGACCGGGCCGCCAGCACCCGGCTCGCCTCCGTCCAAGTGACATCGTTCAGCGTAGTGAGCGCGTGCAGCGGGGTGCTCGTGCGGGACTGATTCACCGTGCATTGCTGCCGTGCGGCGGTGTCGAACAGATTGCCGGGGGCCGCGGTTCGCCGCCAGAACGTGTACAGGCTGCGGCGCCACAGGTCGTTGCCGGTGGACTGCGGGTAGGTGAAGTCGCGTTCCTTCGTGATCGCCAAGCCATCCCAGATTCCCGCGGGCTGGTATGGGTAGACCGGTTTGCCGCCGATCCGCTTGTCGAGCAGCCCGGAGGCGGACAGCGCCAGGTCGCGCAGCAACGGCGAGGGCAGGCGCATCCGCGGGCTGCGGGCGAGCAGTCGGTTCGCCGGGTCGGCCTTGAGCACTTCGGGTCGGACCGTGGACGACTGCCGGTAGGCCGAACTGGACACGATCAATCGGTGGATCCGTTTGACGTCCCAATCCCAAGCGAACTCGGTGGCCAGCCAATCGAGCAACTCGGGATGGGAGGGGGGTTCGCCCAAAGTCCCCAGGTTTTCGGTGGTTTTGAACAGACCGGTTCCGAAGAAGAGTTGCCAGTACCGGTTCACCTGAACCCGGGCCACGAGCGGGTGGTCGGATCGCACCAGCCAGCGCGCGAGTTCGAGCCGATTCTCCAGGGCGTTTCCACCGAGCAGTCCCGGGGCTCCGGGGGTCACGGGGTCGCGGGGTTGCAGGTAGTCGCCGCGGGCCAGGATCCGCGTGGTGCGCGCCTGCGCATCCGACATCACCATCACCCGGGGCAGGGCCGTCTTGGCCATGGAAATTCGATTTTCCGCGTCGCGCACCCGGGCCCGGAGCGGATCCAGATCGGGGCCGTCGACAAACGCGCCGAGCAGGGCATCGGCGCCCGAGGATTCCCCGCCGGAGGCGATCGCGCGCAGGGCTTGGTCCTCGGTGGTCGAGCGCGGGGCTTGGCGCAGCTCGAACGCATACCCGGCGGTACCGCCGCCGTTGGTGATTTGGATGCGGACCGTGTGCGTGGTGCCCGCCTTGAGCAGCCACCGGGCGGATTCCTGTCCAAGGAGCGCGGCGCGGTTCACGGCATTGCGCACCACCAAATGTCCGTCGATCCACACCTTGATCCCGTCGTCGGACCCGAACCGTAGCTCCGCGGCGGTGTCGGTGGACGCCACGAGGGTGCGCTGGATCAGCACGGACGAATTGTTGCGCTGGCTGATCGCCGGGATTTCCACGCTCGCGGTGCCGTCGGGCGCGGTTTCGAAAGGCGAGAAGGCGATTGTTTCGGTCCAGGCGGTCTCGAACGCGGCATTGAAATCGGCTGCGCCGCGAACCTCCGAAATGGTCCACGGACCCGCGGCGACGGTGACGCGCGGATCGGCGATCAGCGCGGCCGCCAGCGATTTGCGCTGGCTCGACAACTTGGCGTTCACGGTCGATGCCAGCACGCGCTTCGCCTCGTCGCGGTCCCGCTCGATCTTCGCGATCGCCGCCATCTCGTCGGCGGTGCCCGCGGCGATGGCGGGATCCGCGATGCGGTACTGGCCCCCTCCCGGGGGCACTCCCGATTCGGGAACGCGGTTGAAGAACGCGAGGAAGCGGTAGTAGTCGCGCTGGGTGAACGGATCGTACTTATGGTCGTGGCACTGGGCGCAGGCGAGCGACACCCCGAGCCAGGTGGTGGCGGTGGTGTTGACCCGGTCGAAAAGCAGGACATTGCGCTGCTCTTCCGGGATGGCCCCGCCTTCGCCGTTGAGCATGTGGTTGCGATTGAACGCGGAAGCCACCTGCTGGTCGAGGGTCGCGCCGGGAAGCAGGTCCCCGGCGAGCTGCTCGATGGTGAATTGGTCGAACGGCTGGTTGGCGTTGAGCGCCCGCACCACCTGATCGCGCCACACGTATTGGTACGTATCGCCGTCCTGCTGGAACCCGTTGCTGTCGGCGTAGCGGGCGGCGTCGAGCCATGGCAGCACCATCCGCTCCCCGTAGTGCGGCGACGCGAGCAACCGGTCGACCACGCGTTCGTAGGCACCGGGGCGCGTGTCCGCGAGGAACGCGTCGATTTCCTCGGGCGTCGGCGGCAGGCCGATCAGGTCGAGGGTCACCCGGCGGATCAGCGTGACCCGGTCCGCGTCGGGATTGGGCCGCAGCCCTTCGGCCCGCATGCGTTTCATCAGGAAACGGTCGATGGGCGTGCGCGACCACGTGTCGCCCGGCACCGTGGGAACCGCAGGTCGGCGGGGGGCTTCCCAAGCCCAGTGCACGCGTGCGCCCAAGGTTCCGGCCAGTCGCCCCCCGGCGTCGATCCATGCCGCGAGCGCCGTTTTTTCCGCCGCGGACAGGGGTTTTTCACCCAGCGGCATCGACGGCTTGGAGCCTTCCGCCTCCAGCCGGCGGATCAACTCGCTGCGTCCGGAATTCCCGGGGACCACGGCCACGGCCGTGGCGGCGCGGCGGCGGCGCGCCGCGTCGGTGGTCAAGTCGAGTCCGCCCGAAGCGCTCCGCGCATTGTGGCACTTCACGCAGCGGGCCTCGAGCACCGACTTCGCCGCGGCGGCGGGCGGAGGTGCTGCCGGTCGGGTTTGGGCGAGGACACCTCCGGCGGCAAGAAGGGTCGTCGCGGCAACGGCTGCGCGCAGGGAAATCGCCATGAGGATATGTACCCCATGCGCGCCGCCCCTCCCTCCCGCGCGCGCCGCGCGTACGCTCCGATTGTCCGAGCAGGAATCCCGACCCGCGGCGTGGCAATCGCTCCGTGGAGGTTCCATGCCCCGCCGCGTTCCCTTGTCCCGTTCCCCTCGCATCGCGCCCGTCCGCGCCATTGTCGCCGTGCTCGCCACGGGAATCGCTGCGCTCGCCGTGGCCGCGCCCGCTCCCAAGCCGACCCCGCCCGCGCCCGATTTCGAACGAAACGTGCGTCCGGTGCTCGCGGACCACTGCCTGGCCTGCCACGGGTTCGACGAAGCGAAGCGGCAAGGGGGTCTGCGCCTTGATGCGCCGCTGGGCAAGGCTCAGCTCGCGTCGCTCAAATACCGCCTCGCACTCAAGCCCGAGGCGCCCGGAGCCATGCCGCCCAAGTCGCACCCCAAGCCGCTGTCCGCGTCCGGGCGCGCCACCCTCCGCGCCTGGGCCGAGTCCGGCGCCCGCGTACGCACCCACTGGGCGTTCGTTCCTCCCGTTCGCCCCGCGCTT
Organism: Armatimonadota bacterium; assembly: GCA_046076415.1. Taxonomy (GTDB): domain Bacteria; phylum Armatimonadota; class Armatimonadia; order Armatimonadales; family Armatimonadaceae; genus CAIRTT01. The sequence goes on along the minus strand of JBJTRZ010000474.1, from coordinate 1,844 downwards.
CCCGCCGTCCGCAACCGCGCTTGGGTCCGCAACGGCGTGGATCGGTTCATCCTCGCCCGGCTTGAGCGGGAAGGCATCGCACCCGCGCCCGAAGCGGATCGCATCACGCTCATCCGCCGCGTTTCCCTCGACTTGGTGGGCGTCCCCCCGACTCCGGCGGAAATCGATGCGTTCCTCGCGGACACGCGCCCCGGAGCCTACGAACGCGTGGTCGACCGGTTGCTCGCCTCGCCCCGTTACGGGGAGCGGATGGCGCAGGCGTGGCTCGACGGCGCGCGCTACGCGGACAGCAACGGCTATCAGGCGGACTACGAACGTTTCCAATGGCCCTGGCGCGACTGGGTGATCGACGCGTTCAACCGCAACCTCCCCTTCGACCTGTTCACCATCGAGCAACTCGCGGGCGACCTGCTTCCCGGGGCGACGCTCAGCCAACGCGTGGCCACCGGTTTCAATCGCAACCACCGCATCAACACCGAGGGCGGGGTGATCGCGGAGGAATGGCGGGTCGAGAACGTCGTGGACCGGCTCGAGACCACCGGTGCGGTTTGGCTGGCGCTCAGCATCGGTTGCGGTCGGTGCCACGACCACAAGTACGATCCGATCAGCCAGCGCGATTTCTACCGACTTTTCCACTATTTCAACAATGTGCCGGAATCCGGCACCGGCGTGGAGAGCCCGGTGAACCATCCGCCGGTGGTGAAGGTGCCCGGACCCGATCAAGCCGCGGCCGTGGCCAAGGCGGATCATCGCATCGCCGACGCGAAGGCGTCCGCCGCCACGGTCGAAGCCGGCCTGCCGGCGCGCCTCGCCGCCTGGGAAGCGCGCACCGGTGGAAAGCCCGAGGGCACGGTGTGGGCCACGCCCGCGCCCGAAGTTTCGGCGCGAAACGGGTCGCGGCCGCGCGCGCTCGACGCGGGGGTGATCCGCTCCGAACCGCCCGCGCCCGACAAGGAAACGTTCGTGCTGCGCATCCCCGCCGCCGGGCGGACCGTTTCCGGAGTCCGCTTGGAGCTGTTTCCCGATGAACGTGGGCGGATTTCACGGCACGACGGCGGGAATATCGTGCTCACCGATTTGAGTGCGACCGTCGACGGCGCGCCGGTGCGCTTGGCGAAGGCCACCGCGGATTACGCCCAGGACGGATTCCCGGCGGCCCACGCGATCGACGACAATCCGAACACGGGATGGGGCGTGTATCCCCGCACCGACCAAAACCGCACCGCCGTGTTCACTCCCGTCGCACCCGTGCGGGCGGGTTCGGAAATCGTCGTCCGCCTGGCATTCGAGTCGGTGTACGAGAAGCACTATCCCACCCGGTTCCGGGTGTCGCTTACGGAGTCGAGCGATCCGCACGGCGCGCCCGTGCCCGAGGCCGCGATCGCGGCGCTCGCGGTGCCGGCCCGCGAACGGTCGGCCGCCCAGCGCGCGGCCGCCGAGGCGTGGTTCCGAAGCATCGATCCCGAATCGATTCGGGTCGCGGCGGACGTGGCCGCGGCGGAAAAGGAAAAGACAGCCGTCGTCGAGGCTTCGCCGAGCGTGATGGTCATGGACGAATTGCCCAATCCGCGCAAATGCTACGTGCTCGTCCGGGGGCAATACGATCGGCGCGGGGAGGAGGTCGGTCCAGGCATTCCCACGGCCCTCGGCGCGTTGCCCCGCGGCGTGCCGAACAACCGCCTCGGATTCGCCCGATGGGTGGCCTCGCCGGACAATCCCCTCACCGCTCGGGTGGCCGTCAACCGCCTTTGGGAAAAGTTCTTCGGCGTGGGTATCGTCGCCACCAGCGAGGATTTCGGCGTCCGCGCCGATCCACCGTCGCATCCCGAACTGCTCGACTGGCT
>JBJTRZ010000473.1:0-5938 GCA_046076415.1 Armatimonadota bacterium | reverse complement strand
ACTCGATCGAACTCGGCAGCCCCGACGCGGTTTTGCCGCACCGCGCAATGCAGGTTGGATGGCCCGTCAAGTTGGTCCACGTGATCGACGGTGCGGCGCCCGCCGGCACCACGTATACATCCACCGCTTCAAGAGCCCGTTCCATGGCATCCTGCAAGTGGCGACGGACCCGCTGGGCGTTGAGGTAATCCGCCGCGGAAACCGTTGCACCGAAACGGAGCTGGTTGGGCCAGCTGAAATCGGACTGTTGCACGAGCTCGCGCAGTCCGCCGCGCGTGGCGAGATCGGCGAATGCGGCGGCGCCCTCGGTCAGGATGGTGAGGTCGGGCAACGCATCGTAGGCGGGTTGGTTCTCCGGGAGGCGAACGGGGACCGGCACGACCCCGAGTCGTCGCAGAACCTCGAGCACTTCCTTTTGTTCGGGCCGCGCACTCTCGAAGGCCTTTTGATCGTAGCCGATCCGAATTCCGGCGAGGCCGGCGTCGGGTTCCCATGCGAAATCGGCGTCCACCACCGTCCGGTCGCGACCGTCGGGCCCGTGGATCGCCGCGAAGACGTGCGCGCAGTCCTCGACCGACCGAGCGATCGGGCCCACTTTGTCCATGGTCCACGACAGGGCCATCGCGCCGTGGCGGGAAACCCGGCCGAATGTCGGGCGAAGGCCGGTCGTGCCGCAGACGCGACTCGGCGAAACAATGCTTCCGTAGGTTTCCGTGCCGATCGCGAAGCCCACCAATCCCGCGGCCACCGCGCTGGCCGAACCGGCGGAGGATCCCGACGAGCCCCGCGCCGGATTCCACGGGTTGCGCGTGGTTCCGCCGAACCAAACATCCCCCATCGCCAGTTCGCCGAGCGACAGCTTCGCCACCAGGATCGCGCCGGCCGCCCGCAATCGTTCCACCACCGTCGCATCCATGGGAATGCGCTGGTCGCGGAATGGGGGAGCGCCGTAGGTCGTGCGGGTTCCCTCCGCAGCGAACAGATCCTTGAGACCGTAGGGAATGCCGTGCAGCGGGCCACGCCATTTGCCCGCAGCGATTTCCCGATCGGCAGCCTTTGCTTCCTCGAGCGCCCGGGTTTCCACCAGTTCGACAAGGCACAGCAGACGGGGGCCATAGGTGCGCAGCCGGTCGAGGTACAAGCGGGTGAGGGTCTCGGACGTCAACACCCGGGCCTTGATCCAGCGCGAAAGGTCGGTGGCGGAGGCAAACGCGAGGGTTTCGGGGGGCGGGAGCGTCCGCGGCGTGCGTTTTCGCGAGACCTTCACCGGCCCCTTCGGTGGCATCCGCGTGCCGGGCAGGCGGGCGTCGAACACGAACGCGGGATCGTACGGGTGGGCGTAGGCGCTGGTCCGCACGGCAAGCGCGGAAGTGCGTCCCTCGCCCAGCGCGCCGAGCATTTGCTTGCGCTCGGTCTCGCTGGTCGACCGACCGGAGACCCGGTCGAGGGCCGCGACATCCGCCTCGGTCAAGGCCCCCGCCACGCCACCCTCCCCTTCGGCGAGCGCTTCGCCCGCGGGACCGATCGCTCCCGCCGCCACCGCCGCCGTCACGAAATCCCTACGGGTCACCTTCGCCATGGCGCGATTGTACCTCCGCCCCACGTCCGTCGGGGGTGGGCGTCTCGTGGGGGCGGGGAAAGCGTGATCCGTCCCCGACACGGGATTCCCTTGCAAACCGGGATCGGAGTTAGAATGCGCCCGTGGACTGCGATGTGGTGCTTTACCCGCGTTTGGCGCCCCCCGGTGCGCCGATCGTGTCGGGCGAGCCGACGGTCCTGCCCTCGAACCGCAAGTTCATCGTGCTGCGCGGGCCGCAGCGGTGCGTGGTCGCGATCGGACCTGATTGGGATGCCGGAGCCTACTACCACGCGGACCTTCTCAAGGCTGCGCAGGGCGAGTTTCCCGACCTCGCCATTCGCGGGGGAGGACATCTCCGGGTCACGCAGGATCCGATGGACGGGGCGAAGGCATGGTTCCACGGGCGCAGCACTGCGTTCGGCGTCTTCGATCCCGTGTTGCGGACCACGGAAGTTCGCTTGATGTTGACCCGGGCGATGCGGTGCGTGGTCGCCGTGGCCTGACCGTTTTAGGAAAGGAGCCGGACATGGGAGGTGGATTTTCCGCGATAGCGGGGTGTGCCGCCGGGCTGCTGGCGGCGGCGTTGGTGTCGTCGCGCGCGGTGCCTGCGGGCTCCCCGAACACCGCGCTTCGATCGATGGACCTCGACGTGCCTCCGATCGTGTGGCCGATATCCTTCGACACCGCCGAAGCGGATGGGATCTGCGCCGCCATCGAACTCTTGCCTCGGGACAACGCGCTGCGAACCCGTATCGACCAGTGGCCGCTGCATCCGAACTCGCGTGCCCTCGTGAACGCGGTGGGTGCGGCCAAGCCGCTGCGCGTCAACACCGACATGGCGTTCGTCATCGTTCCTGCCGACCAGAAACGCGTGCCGGTACGGATTGTCGATTATGCCGACGAGTCCGATCCGGGACCCTTTCCGATTCCCGATGCGATCCCGATCGAGGGATGGCCGGTGGAGTTCCGGGAGGAGGGTTCGAAGGCGACGTTGGCGCAAGTGCAGCGCAGACCCGCCGAGTACGAGTCGGATCGTCACGCCATCGTGCTCGATCCCGGGAACCGTCGTTTGCACGAGTTCTTCAATTTCGGGCGGACCTCCACCGGCTGGGCCGCCAATCAGGCGTCGACCTTCGAACTTTCATCGAACCGCCTCCGGCCGGAGGGATGGACCTCCGCGGATGCCGCGGGGCTGCCGATTTTGCCGCTGGTGGTGCGTCACGACGAATTTGCGCGCGGCTCTGTGGATCATGCCTTGCGGGTCACGGTGCGGCGAACTCGCAAGGCATTCGTTTATCCCGCGACCCACAGCGCGAGCCGATTCGAAGAGGCGAACCTTCCGCGTATGGGCGAGCGGTTTCGGTTGCGGCGCGATTTCGATGTTTCCGGCTTTTCGAAAGGGGCGCGGGCCATCCTCGAGGGATTGAAGGCCTACGGCATGGTGGTCGCCGACAACGGCATCGAGTGGGCGGTGTCGACGACGCCGGACCCGCGAAATCCCGACATCCACGAGGAATTGCGGCGGGTGAAGGGCTCCGACTTCGAGGTGGTCGTCGCGCCTCCGGGTTGGCGTCGGCCCCGGTGATCCTCGCCGGCGCGCCGTCCCAGATGGCGCGTACGCCTCAGCCGCCCGCGAGGCGGGCGATCAGCGCGTCGGTGTCGTAGACGCAACCTCCCCAAAGTCCACCACTGGCGTTTTGCAGTGCGGCCCAGAGGCGCGTGTCGTCCGGAAGGTTCGGGTCTGGGGCCAAATCGGGCCGAGGCGAGCGGGAGCCCAGCAGCGCGGTGCCCGAGGCGGCCGTGCCATCGGGGCCAAGCAGGTCCACGCGGGCTTCGAGCGTGTTGCGATCGACCACGATTTCGATCATGTCGCCGTCGAGCACCTTGCCGATCGGGCCGCCTGCCAGCGCCTCCGGACCGACGTGCCCGATGCACGCACCGGTGCTGACTCCGGAGAAGCGGGCATCGGTGACCAGGGCCACGTCCTTGCCCCACGGAATGTATTTGAGCGCCGACGTTACCTGGTAGGTTTCCTCCATGCCGGATCCGAGGGGGCCACGGCAGAGCAGGACCATGACATCGCCGGCCTGCACCGAGCGTTCCCCCGAGCCCTTCAGCGCCGCGATCGCGTCGCGTTCCGAGGTGAAAACCCGGGCCGGTCCGCGTTTGCGGTAGACATTGTCGGCATCCACCACCGACGGATCGATCGCGGTGGCCTTGATCACCGCGCCTTCCGGGGCGAGGTTGCCCTTGGGGAAGCACACGGTGCTGGAGAGGCCCTTCGCCCGGGCGTGGTTCGGCGAGGAAATCACGTCGTCGGGGTCGACTCCGTCCTTGTCGCGCAGCACCGCGCGCAGTCGTGCGCGACGCTCGGACGATTCCCATTCCACGAGGTTTTCGCCCACCGTGCGACCGCTGACCGTCAGGCAGTCGAGGTGCAGGAGTCCGAGGTCGCGCAGGTGCAGCATCACTTCCGGTACTCCGCCGGCCAGGAAAAGCCGGACCGTCGGGTGGTCGTTCGGACCGTTTGGCAGCACGTCGACCAGCCGCGGCACGGAGCGGTTGACGCGGATCCAATCGTCCACGCCGGGGCGGCGAACTCCAGCGGCGAACGCGATGGCGGGGATGTGGAGCAGCAGGTTGGTGGATCCGCCGCAGGCCGCGTGCACCAGCATGGCATTCTCGAACGCTTCGGGCGTAAGGATGTCGCGGGAGCGGATTCCGCGCCGGTCGAGTTCGGCGAGCGCGTGGGCGGAGCGTACGGCGTTGTCGCGCCAGATCGGTTGGCCACTCGGCGCGAGCGCGCTGTGCGGAAGGGCAAGGCCGAGGCCTTCGGCCACCGCCTGCGCCGTGGCCGCGGTTCCGACGACTTGGCATCCACCACCCGGCGTGGCGCACGCGCGGCAGCCTGCTTCCGCGGCTTCCTTCAACGTGATCAGGCCGTGGGCGAAGCGCGCCCCGATGGTCTGTACCCGGCCGGCGTCCTCGCCGCGCTTGGGTGGAAGGGTGACTCCACCGGGCACGATCACCGACGGGAGGTCGCGCAGGCCGGCGACGGCCATCAGCATCGCCGGCAAGCCCTTGTCGCAAGTGGCGACCCCGAGCACGCCACGTCGGTTCGGCAGGGAACGCGCGAGTCGGCGGAGCACCACGGCCGCGTCGTTGCGGTAGGGAAGGGAATCGAACATTCCATGGGTGCCTTGGGAACGGCCATCGCACGGGTCGGAGACATAGCCGGCGAACGGAATGGCTCCGGTGGCGGCGAAGGTTTCCGCGGCGGCGCGCACGAGCAGTCCGACCTCCCAGTGGCCGGTGTGGTAGCCGAGGGCCACGGGGCGTCCGTCGTCGGTGCGCAGCCCTCCCATGGTGGAGAGGATGAGGAACTCGCGTCCCAGTGTCTTGTCGGGCGCCCAGCCCATGCCGGCGTTCATGGAAAGGCCGAAAAGATCCCCCGACGGACTATGCAGGAGCATCTCCTCGGTGAGGGGGAGGCTTCCCGCCGGTCCATCTGCGGAGGTGACGACATCGTGGAGGTCGGGGGTTTCGTCGGTGGGCATGCGGAGAGATTCGGCGCACGGTCGCCCCGCCCCTCCGATCGGTGGGCGAATCAGGCCACGCGGTTGCGCGGGGTGCCGGCCAGGAATGCGGCGATGTTGGCGGCCGTTTCCGCCAGCAGCCGTTCCCGCGCCTCCTTCGATGCCCAGGCGAGGTGGGGGGTGACGACGCAGTTGGGCGCGCCGGCGAGGGGATGGTCGGCGGGCGGGGGTTCGGAGGAAAGCACGTCGGTGGCGTAGCCGGCGAGGCGTCCGGATCTCAGCGCGGCGGCGACCGCGGCTTCGTCGACCACCGGACCACGCGCGGCGTTGACCAGCATCGCGCTCGGCTTCATTGATTCCAAAAACGTGGAATCCACCAGGCCGCGGGTCGCCGGGGTCAACGGACAGTGCAGCGACACCACATCGGCCGCGGCGAGGGCCTCCGCCATCGGAACTCGATCCTGCGACGGGCGACCCGGCAACGCCGCCGCGAGCACCCGCATCCCCAGCGCTTCGGCGACCGCCCCGACGCGCCGGCCGATCGCCCCGTATCCGAAGATCGCCATGGTCTTTCCGTCGAGCTCCACGAGCGGCGTGTCCGACCACGACCAAATCCCGCGCCGGGTCCATTCCCCTTCGGCGCATCGCGCCGCGTTCACCGAAATGCCCTGGGTCAAGGAGAGCAGCAGGCCGATCGCGGTCTGCGCGGTGGACGCCGTGGAGTATCCGGCAACGTTGCACACCGCCACGCCCGCCGCCCGCGCCGCCTCCGAGTCGATGATGTCGTGGCCGTTGGCGAGCACCGTGATCAGGCGCAGGCCAG
>JBJTRZ010000472.1:0-5700 GCA_046076415.1 Armatimonadota bacterium | reverse complement strand
CCGCGGCGCGGGTGGCCGACAGGGCGTCCTCGTAACGGTGCTTTTTCTCCTTGAGTTCGGTTTCCGTGGCTGCACCGACTTGGATGACGGCGACGCCGCCCGCGAGCTTGGCAAGCCGCTCCTGCAGCTTTTCCTTGTCGTAGGTGGAATCGGTCGCATCGATCTGGCGGCGAATCAAATCGATGCGCCCCTTGACCTCATCGGAAGAACCCGCGCCCTCGATGATGGTGGTTTCGTCCTTGGTGAGAACGATCTTCTTCGCGGAGCCGAGCATGGAGATATCCACGTTGTCCAGCTTGATGCCGAGGTCCTCGGTGATGAACTTGCCGCCGGTGAGGATGGCGATGTCCTCCATCATGGCCTTGCGGCGATCGCCGAAGCCCGGGGCCTTCACCGCCGCGACGTTGAGGATTCCGCGGATCTTGTTGACCACGAGGGTGGCGAGCGCATCGCCTTCAAGGTCTTCCGCCACGATCAAGAGCGGGCGGCGGGATTGCGACACCTGCTCGAGGACGGGGATGAGATCCTGAACGGAGGTGATCTTCTTCTCGTAGAGCAGGACGAAAGGCTCGTCGAGGATGGTCTCCATCCGCTCCGGGTCGGTGACGAAATACGGGGAGATGTAGCCCTTGTCGAACTGCATCCCTTCCACGACTTCGAGCGACGTGGACGTGCCCTTCGACTCCTCGACCGTGATGACGCCGTCCTTGCCGACCTTGTCCAAGGCTTCCGCAATCAGGCGACCGATTTCCGGGTCGTTGTTGCCGGAAATCGCGGCGACTTGCGCAACCTTTTCGGTGTCGCCGACTTCGGTGGCTTGCTCCTTGAGCGCTTCGACCGCGGCGGCGACCGCCTTGTCGATGCCCTTCTTCACGGCAAGGGGCGATCCCCCCGCAGCGACATAGCGGAGGCCTTCGTTGACGATGACCTGGGCGAGGACGGTGGCGGTGGTGGTTCCGTCGCCGGCGACATCGTTGGTCTTGGATGCCACTTCGCGAACGAGTTGGGCGCCCATGTTTTCGAACTTGTCCTCAAGTTCGACTTCCTTGGCGACGGTGACCCCGTCCTTGGTGATCGTGGGGCTGCCCCACTTCTTGTCGATGACCACGACACGGCCACGCGGGCCCAGGGTCACCTTGACTGCGTTGGCGACTGCGTTCGCACCACGTTCGAGCGCGCGGCGCGCGGCTTCGTCGAAGAGAAGTTCCTTGGCTGCCATGTTTCCGATTAACCCTTGATCGCGTAGATCTGATCCTCGTCGAGGATCACCACCGTGTCGACGCCGAGCTTGAACTCGGTTCCGCCGTACTTGCTGTAGATGACGATGTCTCCAACCTTCACGGAGGGAGTGTTGCGGTCGCCATTGTCGAGGATCCTGCCGGAACCGACCGCGACGACGGTGCCTTCTTGGGGCTTGGTCTTTGCGGAATCGGGCAGCAGGATGCCGCCACTCGAGCGCTCCTCCGCGTCGGAGGGCTTGACGACGACCTTGTCTCCGAGGGGACGCAGGGTCATGGGATTCGATGCTCCTGTGGGAATTACGTCGCGGATCGACCGGAATTTGGCAATCCGGCCCCGCGAGTGCCAACGGCGATTATACCTTCGGAGGGGTCGAAGTCAAGATTTTTTCGGAAGTTTCCTCATGCAGGGTTTCATTCGCCCAGCCGAGCTCGGGCGGTGAATACGCCGTTCCGCGGAGGATGGCGCGAACGACCAAGCCTACCATTTGGGTGTCGAACCGAAATGGTTGCGGGCGCAGTTGCAATGGAGAGAGTCGCCGTGGAGAACTGTGGCGGATCCGGAGGGTGCGAACCGATCGACGCGGACAGGGGGTGCCCTGTCCGGCAAGGAGGATTCCGGCAATGCGCCATATCGAACCGCTGATTCCGATCGAGTTTCCGAAGATCCTGGTCCCTGTGGACTGCACCCCATCGGCGCAGATGCAGGCGACGGCCGCCGCGGCTTTCGCCTATCCATTGTCCGGCGTGCGAATGACGGTGCTTGCGCAGCGGCCGGTGCTCGCCAACGCTCCCGTTCAGGTGGTGGACGCGGCCAAGCGGCATGCCGACGACGCGTTGGCGGCCGCGGCGAACGTCCTTTCCGGAGTCGGCACCTACTGCGTGCGCACGAGCCGGGAAGCGGATTCGTTGCCGCGCGCGATCGTGGACGAACTCAAGGAAGGCAAGTATCAGATGTTGATGCTCACGGCCTCGTATGCGAATCGACCGATGGATGAAGAGTCCGCCTGTGCGCAAACCTGGGGCGCATGGCTTGCCGAACGAATTCGGATTCCCATCGTGGTCGCTCCCGAATTTCGCTGATGGCGGGCGCTCGGGACTTCCGGAAAGGAGCCGCCAAAGCGGCTCCTTTTTCATTTCGCATGGGACGGAGCGAACCTCCGCGGGCCGGCCGGATCAACCGCGCGTGACCGCTTCGTCGAGATTCAGGATGGCTTCGGCGACCGCGGTCCACGCGGCCACATTGGCGGGGGCGAGCCGGGGGTCCGGCGGGTATTCCCCGACTGCCACGAGTTTTCGTGCGTCGTCCGGGCGCGATCGAAAGTGGGTCCATTCCCGGTTCGCAAGTGCGAGGAGCACTTGCTTCTCCGCGATTCTTGGTTGTCGACCGAGTACCCGACGGAACATCCGAACCAATGTGGCCGGGGGCGAACCACCGGTTTCCCGGAGGGCACGCTCCGCCAAGACGCGCGCAGCCTCGACGCACGCGGGATCGTTGAGGGTCACCAAGGCTTGCAGCGGCGTGTTGGTGACCGGTCGACGCACGATGCAGAATTCACGCTCCGGCGCATCGAATGTCTGCAGGCTGGGGGGAGGGACCGTGCGTTTCCAAAAAACGTAGAGGCTGCGGCGCCAAAGCTTTTCGCCGTGGTCCTGCACGTAGTACTGGGCGGAGAAATCACCTTTGAAACTCATCTCCTCCCAGAGCCCGGCCGGATGGTAAGGTTTTACGCTCGGTCCCCCGATCTCGCGCACCAGGAGGCCGCTCGCAGCCAAGGCTTGATCGCGGATCAATTCCGCCGGCAGGCGGAGCCGAGGCGCGTGGGAAAGCAGGCGGTTGGCGGGGTCCTTCGCCTTCGCGCCGGGGGGCGGCGTCGACGATTGTCGGTACGCCTTCGTGAGCACGAGCAGGCGAACGAACTCTTTTACGTTCCAGCCCGTTTCTCGAAACCGTACCGCAAGCCAATCGAGGAGCTCCGGATGGGAAGGGGGCTCGCCTTGAACGCCGAAGTTCTCCGCGGTGGCCACCAATCCCGTGCCGAAAAAATGTTGCCAAAGCCGATTCACCGCGACGCGGGCGAACAAGGGGTTTTCGGGCGAAACGAGCCAGAGGGCGACATCCCGTCGATCGCCGTGCGTGACGTTTGTCGCTGCCGATAGAAAGGTGGGAAGGCCTGGTTCGACCGTTTTTCCAGGATGATCGTATTGGCCCCGTTCCAGAATCCGCGTGGTGCGCCGGGGTCCTGGGCGCTCGCGCATCACCATGGTGGTGGAGACCGCGGATTCGATCGCCGCCGTGTCGCGCCGGTTCCGCGCAAGTTCTTCGAGCAGCCGCCGGTATTCCGGATGGGTGTCGGCGAGCAACCAACGCGCGATGCGTGCGGGTCGATCCATCGAATCGACATCGCCCGGGGAAAAGATCGGCTCGAACGTCGCTAGGCGGGCGATGTCCTCCGGTGCGCGGGCACCCTCCATGATTCGCACGTCCGCGACTTCGCCAATCAGATCCGTGGACGGCCAGCGCCCTCCAATTCGGAGGGGGCGAGCCGTGCGGATCGATCCCGCAAGATGGTCGACCGTGCTTTCCGTTTCGACGAGGCGTCCATCGATAAAGAGGGAGACATTCCTGCTCGACGGTGCACCGTTCCATCGGAACGCCAGATGAACCCATTTCCCCGCGGGGATCGTTTCCTTGCTGTCCACCCGCATCGCGTTGTCGGGCCACTGGGAAATGAAATGCGCCATTGGCCGGCCGCCAGCCGCGACGAACAAGTCCCAACCGCGCAATCCGGCGGTCGTATCCATGCGCGAAACGATGGTTTGGTTGCGGTCGACCCTGTCGAGGCGAACCCACGCGGCAACGGTGAAACCTCCCTCCGCTGGTTCCGAGGGACCTTCCAAGGTTTCGATCGCGGACGCGCCGTCGAGGGCGATCGACCCTCGGCCGAACGATGTGCGATCTCGCGGGGTTCCGATCGGACTCCAAACCCGCGTCGATGGAACCACCGCGCGCAGGCACTGCGCGTCCACTCGGGCCAGAGCCGTGCGCATTTCCGCTTCGGTCGATGTGCCCGATCGGCACTCCCCCTTTTCCAAGCGTGACCGCTCGGATTCCATTCTTTGCGCTTCGCGTTTCAAGTCATCGAGGCGACGGGACTGCTCCGCCGTCGGCGCGGGAAGGAACGGTTTCGCATTGCCGCGCATTCCGTCGAGCCCTTCCTCGTCGATATTGTTGAAATACGCGAAGAATCGGTAGTAGTCGGATTGCGAAACCGGGTCGAATTTGTGGTCGTGGCACTGCGCGCAGCGCAGTGTGAGCCCGAGGAACACCGTTGAGGTGGTGTCGACGCGGTCCGCGACATAGGCGGTCTGGTATTCCTCCGGGATTGCGCCGCCTTCGAAATTGATCGGGTGGTTGCGGTTGAAGCCGGTGGCGATCCGTTGGTCCAACGTTGCGTTCAGGAGGAGGTCTCCCGCGATCTGCTCGGACGCGAATTGGTCGAATGGCAGGTTCCGATTGAATGCTTCGATCACCCAATCGCGCCATCGGAACATGTCGCGATGGCTGTCGATGTGGTAGCCGTGGGTGTCGGCATACCGCGCGAGATCCAGCCACCCGATCGCCATTCGCTCGCCGTAGTGCGGCGAAGCCAACAACCGGTCCACGAGGCGGGCGTAGGCGTCCGGGCGTCTATCCGACACGAAGCGATCCACCTCTTCGGGTGTGGGAGGCAAACCGGTCACATCGAGGGAGAGGCGACGAATCAAGGTGGACCGATCCGCTTCCGGCGCGGCGCCGAGGCCGGCTTGGAGGCGTGCGGCGGCCAGAAACGCATCCACGGGATGCGCGCCCGAGGTTGATTTGGGTATCGCAGGGGTTCGAGGCGGTACGAACGACCAATGGCGCTCGTAATGGGCTCCCTCCGCGATCCATCGGCGCAGCAGTTCCCGCTGCTCCTTGCCGATGCGTTTTCCCGTGGCCGACGGCGGCATGTGGCCGGGCGCGCCATCGGGCAGATCGATCCGATGCAACAACGTGCTCGCCACCGGGTCCCCTGGGATGATCGCGCGGGCCATTGGACCATTGGCGCCCGCCTGCGGCACCGGGAGATCCAGTCGCAGCCCGGCGGTGCGCGTACGCTCGTCGGGTCCGTGGCATTTGAAACAGTTGTCCGCGAGCAACCCCCGGATCGACCGATCGTAAGACACCGGGGTTCAAGGCGGGGCGGCCGACGAAAGGCCGGCGATCAGCGGGAACACCGTGATCAGCAGGATCCGCAGGGTGGACATGTCCGGATTCTAGGCCCGGCCGAGCGGCACGTCAATCGACGTACGCAAGGTTGGGTATCGAGGGAATCAAGGGGGAGGCTGGTGCGTATAATGCTCCGGATGTTCCCTGCCGCCGATGTCGATCTGGTCGCGGAGGTCCGCGCCCGGGGCGCGGCCTCGATCGCGCGTCATG
>JBJTRZ010000471.1:0-8482 GCA_046076415.1 Armatimonadota bacterium | reverse complement strand
CCCGTCCACCGCGGCGCGCACCGACTCCGCCACCCGATCGAGCTGTGTCCTTCCCGCGAGTTCCACGAGCGCTGGGTTCCGCGTTCCCTCGGGCAGCAGGCCCTTCCATCCTTCGAGACGGTCGGACCGGATCGTACCTCCGGCCAGGATAAGAGCCGCGTTCATGGCAGGGTTTCCACCTTCTTGATCCACGGGAAATGCCGAGCCAGTCGCGTGACGAGACCAACGGCTTCGACGGGGCCCGCCGTTCCGCCGAATACCGCCGATCCGGATCCGCAGAGGAGCACGGGAGACGCGCCCTCCGCTGTCAATCGTTCGATCGCCTCACCCACCTCCGGGCTCATCGCTGCGATCGGCGACTGGAAGTCGTTGCCGTACGGGAAATCCGCGGGGTCGGTGCTGGAAAGCCACCCGAGGGTGCGCGCGCCGGGGGTGCGCTCGGTCTGGTCGAGTTCGCGGTAGGCGGCGGCCGTGGACACACCGGACACAGGACGCACGACAACTCCGTGCAGTCGAGGCACGCCCGCCATGGGTTCGACAATTTCGCCGCGGCCGCGCATCCGCACGGGGCCATCGATCAGGAAGGCGTTCACATCCGAACCCAGTTCGGCTCCGAGCGCCATCGCTTCCTCGGGCGTTCGACCCGCGGCTTCGGCGAGTAGTCGCAGGACCGCCGCCGCATCCGAGCTGCCCGCTCCCAGTCCGGATTCGACGGGAATGCGTTTTGCCAAAGTCACCCAAACGTCGATCGCGGTGTCCGCCATCCACGTGTCGAGAGCGCGTTGCGCGGCTTGGTGGGCGAGGTTGTCGGCACCCTTGGGAAGGGGAGGAAAGGCAAGCGCGTCGGGGCGTTTGTCTTTTACGATCAAACGTACATTTCCTGAACCGGGCCTAAGCGAAACGGTGATTTCGTCGTGAGCGGAAATCTTGGCCACGATGGAGTCGATGTCATGGTAGCCGTCGTCGCGGCGCGGTCCGACGTCCAGCGTCAGGTTGATCTTCGCGAATGCGGGCACCGTGCGTTGAAAACCGGTCACTTGGGGCCTCGGCGAAGTGCGATGGTGGCGAGATTTCCGGCATCGGAGGCGAGGAGGCGCCAGCCCGGGGTGGGAAAACGGACGGACCGAGGAGAGTCCATCGCGACGGGGGGCAGCGAGGAGATGCGCAATATGCCGGTCCCCTCGCGCGCCGCGAACTGATATTGGTCGGCATAGAACGGGACCCACGCGGGGAGGCGGACGATGGTTTCGCGCTGGCCAAGCAGGGTGCGCCGCAGGGAGGCGAACAACTCCCGCGGCGATTCGTCGTCGATCCCCCGCATCGCCTTCCAGAGCAAGCCGGGGCCGTAGGCACGGCGTACCGCGAGCGCGCCCCCGATGTACAGATCCATTCCCGAACCGTCGAGGCGATCCAGCGTTCGGTCGGCGGGACCGACCGCCAGGAATTTGCGTTCGCGCGGTAGATTACGCTCCACCGCGTACCGTTCCAGGTCCGACGGGCGGCAATGGTCGTCCTGCGGAACCGGCGCGTCGTCGGCCTTGAGAAATTCCACGAAGAGCGCCTCGCCGAGATAACCGGCCGCGTCGCCCTCGGGAGCCGCGTAGCCCCTCGCGGCCGAAAGCACGAGGTGCCCGAACTCATGGCACAGGGTTCTGGCCCATTCGAACGACGTTCGGTTCGAATCGGCATCCCATACGTAAATGTGGTTGGTTCGCGTTTCGCCGCCCACCGAGGCATCCGCCGCGGGTCGGTCGACCAGCCAAGCGTCGAAGCGATCCGCATCGCGCGGCAGGCGAATCGGTGTGCCAAACCGACTTTCGTGCAGCCGCATCAAACGTGCAAGCAGCCGCGCGGATCGCATCGCGTTTTCGGCGGAACGGGGCGCGTGGCGCACGGAACCGCGCAGGTGGAGGGATCCTCCCGCACCGGCCTCGTAAATTCCGATCGCACGCGTAGGCCGAATTCGGAAATGCGGATCCTCGGCTTCGTCATCGCCGGGAACCACCGCGAGCAGGTAGCCGCCCGGGACATCCTCGAGGGTCATCCCGTCCCGATGCGCGCGCAGTTCCGCCCGATCCGCGAAGCGGGGAGGGAGGTTTGGACGAGCCATGCGGACCGCATTGTAGCACGATCCCGCCACGGATCCCGGGCGTTTCCCGCGTGCTAGAATGGGCCATGTCCTCCCTCGCCGACCTTCAGCCGCGTGCTTGTGGCCTTCCGGACGCCCTCAGCGACGACATCGAGTGGCTCGATCGGATCTTCGCGCAAGTGCTCGCCGAGCAGGAAGGAACGATGTTTCTGGAGACGGCCAAACGCGTGCTCGTGGCGTCGGCGAATCCGGATGCGACTCCCGAATCGGTGTTCGCAGCGGTTCCGGAGCTCTCGGACCCCGCCACCTGCGCCGGCTTCCTGAGGGCATGGACGGTGCTTTTCCAGTTGCTCAACACGGCGGAGCAAAAGGAGATCGTCCGCGTCAACCGTGCGCGCGAATCCGACGATCCGAGCACTCCCCGTCCGGAATCGATCCGCGATGCGGTGTTCCGACTAAAGGATTCCGGTGTCGGGCCGGTCGAGATGCGGCGCTTGTTGGACTGCCTCGATATCGCACCGACGCTCACCGCCCATCCCACCGAGGCGCGCCGTCGTGCGGTGCTGGACAAATTGCTGCGGGTCGCCGAGGCGCTTTCGGATCGGGTTCCTCGTTCGGAGGTGCGGAGTCTGCGCCAACCCCTCGGCGACGCGGGGTTGCGCGCGGAGGAAACCCTGCTTCGCACGCTTACCGAACTCTGGCAGACCGACGAGATTCGCTCGGCTCGGATCACGGTGGGGGAAGAGGCGCGCAATGTCCTGTACTTCTTCGATCGCACGATCCTCGATGTGGTGGCTTGGTTGCACGACGACCTGCGGCGGGCCCTCCACGAAGCTTGGCCGGGGGAAGCCTTCGACCTTTCGCCGTTTTTGACATTCCGCAGTTGGGTTGGCGGCGACCGGGACGGCAATCCGAACGTGACTCCGGTGGTCACCTGGGAAACGATCCTCCAGCATCGACGCGTTGCCTTGGGTTTCTATCTGGCCCGAATCGAGCGCGTGCGGATCGCATTGACGCTGGGAGCGAAGGGGGCGGCGCACGACGATCCGTTTCGCGAGGCGGTGGCGCGTGAATTGGAAGCGGTCCCGATTTCCGCGGAGTCCGCGCGTCGGCATGCGGCCGAGCCCTATGTGCTCAAATGCCTCTGCATCGCGGAGCGCCTCAGGGCAACGCGGCGGCATGTGGAGAATCTCGCCGCCGGGGGAGACGGTGCCCCGGATGCCTGGGCGTACCATGCCGCGGGCGAGTTCGTCGCCGACATCGGCGCGGTGCGCGATGCGTTGCGGCGAAACCGCGCCTCCGCGATCGCCGACACCGGCGATCTCGTGGATCTGGACACCCAGGCGCGTACCTTCGGTTTTCATTTGGCGTCGCTGGATGTGCGGCAGCACAGCGACGTCCACGCCGCGGCGGTGGGCGAGATTCTGGTCGCCGCGGGGGTGTTGCCCGAAGGCACCCGGTACTCCGAGCTCCCCGAAGAGGCGAAGGTCGCGCTTTTGACCGGAGAACTGCGCTCGCCGCGACCGCTGGTTGCCCGCGATGCCCAGCTCTCGGAAGGGACGCGCTCGGTACTCGAGGTTTTCGAGGTCGTGCGTCGTGCTCGGCGCGAACTCTCGGAGCGAAGCGTGGTTTGCTACATCGTTTCGATGACCCACGGGGTGTCCGACCTGCTCGAACCACTCCTATTGGCGAAGGAAGTCGGTCTGCGAGGGGAAATCGACTTCGTTCCGCTTTTCGAGACCATCGACGACCTGCGTCGCTCCGGGGATTTGATGGCGCGTTTGTTCGCGGCGCCGGAATACCGCGACCATGTGGCCCTGCGCGGCGACTTTCAGGAGATCATGCTCGGCTACTCGGATTCGAGCAAGGACGGGGGATTCCTCGCCGCGAATTGGGCGCTGCAGGACACGCAGGCCCGTCTGGCGGCTGTGTGCCACGGAGCGGGTGTGCGTTTGCGCCTTTTCCACGGGCGCGGGGGCACGGTTGGTCGCGGCGGGGGCAGGGCGAATCGGGCGATTCTATCCCAATCTCCGGGCAGTTTCGAAGGAAGGATCCGCTTCACGGAGCAAGGGGAAGTCATCTCGTTCCGCTACGGGCTGGCTCCGATCGCCCACCGTCACCTCGAGCAAATTGTTTCCGCCTGTCTGATCGCCGCGTCGCCGTCGCACGTGTCCGAAGAGCCCGAAGCTTGGAGGACCGCCCTGCGGGCCATGTCGGAGCACAGTCGAGTCGTTTACCGATCGGTGATTCACGAGGATCCGACGTTCTGGCCGTTCTTCGCGCGAGCGACTCCCATTGCGCACATTTCACGCCTGCCCATCGCATCGCGGCCGGTGTCGCGCTCCGGCAGCGCGATTTCCACGGTCGATGATTTGCGGGCGATTCCGTGGGTGTTCGCCTGGATCCAGTCCCGGTACATCGTTCCCGGTTGGTTCGGCCTTGGCAGCGCACTGTCCTGGTATGCGGAGGGAGATGCGGCGCGGGAGGATTTCCTCAAGGGCCTGTACCGGGATTACCTCTTCTTCCGTGCGGTGATCGACAATTCCCAGCTGGAGTTGACGCGCACGGTGCTGTCCACCGCGCGGCATTATGCCGACCGATCCGACCCCCCCGAACTCGGGGAGCGTTTCCATCGGATCCTCGCCGAGGAATACGCCCGCACCGTGGACTGGGTCAAACGCATCACGGGGCAGCAGGACCGGCTCATGCAACATGCTCCGGTGGTCCGGGCGACCGTCGCGCTCCGCAACCCTCTGGTGGTACCGCTTTCCCTCCTCCAAGTGGGGCTGATGGACCGTGCGGATGCCGCGGAGGATGCCTCCGTTTGGCAGGAAGCGATCCTGCTGTCGATCACGGGCATCGCCGCAGCGATGCAAAGCACGGGCTAGCCGGCGCGGGGCGGGGCCACCGAACCGCACGGCTCGACGCGCGGAGCAATCAAACGTTGCCCCGCATCGGGTGCCCCTCCGCGCACGACCGCCGCCAGGAGCATTCCCGCCTCGGTCGCGACTTCGTCCTGGCGAATGTTGATGGCGTCGATGCCCGGAAGCAGCCTTCGCATCATGCGCGCGTTGAGGCAGGTGCTCAGGGATAGGTCCTCCGGGATACGAAGTCCCAATTCGTAGGCGGCGCGCTGGAATGCGAACGCCCCGATTTCGTCGGCGGCATGGATCGCCGTGGGACGATCCGGTTTCGAAAGCACCTGCAGGGCAAAGGCGTGGACGTCGCCCTCGAGATAGATGTCGTCGACGTAGCGTACGGTGGACGTGATTCCCGCGGCGTGCGTCGCCGACTGAAAACCCGTGTGCCGTCCCTCGCCGGCCATGAGGGCACGCCCCACGTTGTGGAACAAGATGCGTCGATGACCGTGGGCGACCAGGTGTTCGACCGCCATTCGCCCCACGGCGACATTGTCGGCGCCCACCGCCGCGGCCCCCGGGTGGGGCGTCGTGCCCCGGACCACGTAGGGCATGCCCAGCGACTCGAGCAAAGCCGGGCGGGCATCATCGACGGTGATGTCCGTCAGCAGGATGCCGTCGACCGCTCGGGCCCGTGCGATGCGCTCGAGCGGCGAGAGCGGGTCCGCATCCCAGTCGATCAGGGTGAGGTGCAGCCCGAGCGCCCCGAAGGTTCGCGTCAGGGCTCCGACGATTTCGTGGTAATGGGGTGCCAGTTCGCGGTCGGGGGCGACCCGAATCGGAAGACCGACCATGTCCGTCCTGCCCCGCGCGAGGGTGCGCGCCGCGCGATTGGGTTGGTAACCGAGTTCGGATGCGACGCGGCGTATCTCCTCCATCTTGGCCTTGCCCACTCCGCGGCCTTCGCGAACCCGATTGTTCAGGACTCGGGAGACCTCGGAACGGGAAACCCCCACGGCGCGCGCGATGTCCTCGAGACGGGCGGGAATCGTAGCGGGGGATTCGGTGGACATGGTGGCGGCGGGACGGAGCATCCTACGCGATCCCGGCGCCCGGCACCACCGATCGGCGGAAGCCAATTTCGACTTCCGGGATCCGCGTGGAGCGGTGTCCGCGGCGGTATAATCGGGCGGCCGGGATGCGCGACGTTGGCGCGTCGCCCCCGATGTCCAAAAGGAGACAACCATGGCCGAGCACACGCTTTCGCCACTTCCGTACGCCTTCGACGCCTTGGAGCCGCATATCGATGCGCTCACGATGGAGATCCACCACGATCGCCACCATCAGGCCTATGTCAACAACCTCAATGCGGCCCTGAAGGATCATTCCGCATTGCAGTCGCGGTCCGTCGAGGATTTGATCGCCGACCTTTCCGCCGTACCCGACGCGGTCCGCACGGCCGTTCGCAACAACGGGGGAGGGCATGCCAATCATGCGCTTTTCTGGGACATCCTAACTCCCGGCGGCCCCGCGCAGCCGACCGGCGCGCTCGCAGCGGCGATCGACAAGGATTTCGGCGGACTCGATGCGCTGAAGGCCGCCATCAACGAAGCGGGTGTCAAGCGTTTCGGGTCCGGATGGTCTTGGCTGATCGCCGACGAGGAGGGCTCCCTCACGGTCGCCTCCACCGCGAATCAGGACTCGCCTTTGATGGGCAAGACCGTCGCCGGATGCGAAGGAACGCCGATCCTGGGCATCGATGTCTGGGAGCATGCGTACTACCTCAAGTACCAAAACAAGCGTCCGGACTACTTGGGAGCGATTTGGAACGCGGTCAACTGGGCGAAAGTGGCGGAGCGCTACGCCTCGCGCTGAGCCGACCCGCTCGTCGTGCTGCGCGGCCTGGGGATACCATCCCCGGGCCGCGGTTGCTTTGCCACCCAGGTACTCCGAGGACTTGTGAGCAAGAGCCGCTCCGGAAAGGTGTGCCAATGTGTCCCAGGCGAAAGGTGCGCGTGCGATTTGGTTGTTCGGAGCGTCTCAGTTTGCGATTCGAAGCAGCGAACGGAGCACTTCGGCCACGCTCCAGGCTTGCCACGGGCAACCGTCGGCGGGATAAGGAGGTTCCGAACCGTGGATTTCGGATATTCCATCGATTCCGAACGTGTCGAGCGATGCGAGCAGCGGCCCGAGCACCGTGCCCGCATCCCATGTTGGTCCGTGCACGTGGCGGGCAAGATCCACGTGGAAGCCGATCAACCACGGCCAGACCGTTCCCTGATGGTAGGCGGCATCGCGCGCCTCGGGGCCACCCGCGTAGACCCCTTGGTAATGCCGATCCCCGGGAGACAACGTTCGAAGTCCGTACGGGGTGAGGAGTTCCCGCTCCGATACCGTCAACACGTTGCGGAGGGTTTTGGTGGGGAGCCGATCGCCGAGCACCGCCGCCGCGACCACTTGATTGGGGCGTATCGCCGGGTCCGGGAGATCGGCGGAGTCCAAGCGGTCGAAAAGGCCCAGACCATCTTCTCGCACGAACTTCCGGTGAAACGCGTTGGTCGCCGCGTCGGCGAGGTGTTTCCATCGAGGCTCGCCGAGGAGTTCGCCCCCGAATTCGAGGGCGTCGATCCAAAGGGCTTGAATCTCCACGGGCTTGCCGTCGCGAGGGGTGACGGGAACACCGTGTACTTTTGCATCCATCCAGGTGAGGTTCGTGGATGGGTTCCCGCATCGCAGCAACCCGTCGGGTGCCGCACCGATATCGTCCCCCACGGAACCCTGCGCATGGTGTTCGAGGATCGACCGAATGGGATCGTGAAGTGCGGAGGAGAAGGTTTGCTCGGGATCCACGCTCAGGGCCGACCGGCACGCGCGGACGAACCATAAGGTGGCATCGGCATTGTTGTACGCGGGTTCGTCCCCGATATCGGGAAAGCGGTTGGGTATGCGGCCGGATCGCAGGGTCGCCGCGGTGTCCAGCAAGATGTGCCGGGCGAGTTCGAACCGTCCGGTGGAGAGCAACAATCCCGGCAGTGCGATGCACGTGTCGCGACCCCAATCCGCGAACCAGGGATAACCGGCCAGCACGCTGGTGCGCCGTGGGGTTTCGACCACGAAACGCTCCGCGGCCCGGCGCAAACGGTCGATCGGGTCCATGGCAACCGGGACCGCGCGGGGGGAGGGCTCGGCGGCCGGGATTTCGCTCCCCAGGGATGCCACCATACGGATAGGCTGGCCCGCCTTCAGCCCCGCAGTCGCGGTGGCCGGACAAAACCAATCCTCGACACAGTCGAACCCTCGCGCGGCTTCCCGCTCGAGGAACAGGTTTTCATTCCACCACCCCGCGGTTTCCCATCGAGCATTCGGGCATCGAAGCCAAAGGGTTCCCGCAATTGGATCGAGCTCGACCGTGCAGGTGTCCCCGTCGAGCGCGGCCGCCGGAGTGCCTCGATCGCCGCGGCGCTGCAAGTGATGGTGGTCGCGGTCGGCCACCTGAGGTGCCAAGCGGAGCGTCGCGGACCCGTTGGAAAGGGTC
>JBJTRZ010000470.1:0-4005 GCA_046076415.1 Armatimonadota bacterium | reverse complement strand
GCCACCATGCGTCGCGGAGGGGGCGCCGGCGGGATTTGCCGTCGGGGCCCGCCTCCAGCGCCGCACCGCCGCCCGCGCACCAACCCCCGTTGAGTCGGGCAACCCACGGCAAAATGCGTCCGGTGTTTCCCGGAATCGCGGGCATTTCCTCCCAGTTCCAACGGGGCGTGGCGCGCAGTTGGAAAACGAGCGCCGAGGCCGTGGTGGAGGACGGGGTGCCCTGGCCAACCACCACCAACAGGGAGTGTCGGTCGGTGGCGAACCCGACGTTGGCGAGGGGAATTGGAAGCGGAGCGATCGTGCGCACCTGCGGTGCGAAGTCGTCGCCCGGCGTCAGCAACCAGGTCTCGGGGTGATGGGTGGCCGGGTCGCTGCCCCCCGCGAGCACCATGCCCCGGGGCGTCGACCACGAGGCGCCGTAGCCGCGGGGCGCGGGCAACCGACCGGCGGCGCGCCAGGTGCCCGACGGCCGGTCGAGCGCATGGATGGTGTCGTGCCAGACCTTGGCGCCTCCCGCCCACGGCGGCGCGTCGGGAAAGTTCGCACCCCCCGCCACCAGCAAGGCGCCGCGCACCGTCCCTGCATAGGAGCCCGCCACCCCCTGGGCAACGGGAAACGGGGGAAGTGGGTCCCAGTTCCCGGTTGGGAGTTGGGTCATCGCGAGGTTTCCGCCTCGGAGAGTTCCGGGCGCGGGCGCACGAGTAGCACCAGGGCCACGGACACGACGATGGTGAGCGAAAAGATCCCGAAGATGGCATTGAGGGGAACGTGGCGGTCGCGGAGCATGCCGAAGGCGACATCGGCGATTCCGCCGGTCCCGATCGATACCAGGTTCATGAACCCGTATGCCGTGGCGCGGCGTTCGGGTGCGACGATTTGCGAGAGGATGGGCATGTTGTTGCCGTCGAAGAGGCCCCAGCCGATGCCGAAGAGCGCGAGACCGGCGATGGCGGCGCCGTAGGATCCCATGCCCGGCGCGTTGCCGACGAGGAACAGGGCGGGCGCGAGCAGGGCCATTCCGATCGCCGAAACCTGGATGCGTCCCCGCAAGCGCCGTTTGGCGGCCTGGTCGCTCAGGTGTCCCCCGACGAACACGGCGGCGAGCGCGGCGAGGTTGACGTAGAGCGTGGCGCCGACCCCGGCCTTGCCCTGTCCGATACGGAACTCCTCCTTGAGGATGGCCGGCATCCAGTCGCGGACCACCCATCCGGCGATGGCGGGCAACGTGAAATAGGCGATCATCAGCAGGTAGGACGGGTTGGAAAGGAGCGGGCCGAGGCCGGCGAGGAAACCCCGGGACGCGGGCGCCTCGGCCGCGGTTGATGTGCGCATCGGTTCGCGCAGCCCGCGGGCGAGCAGGAGGGCGTAGAGCACTCCCACGATGCCGGCGGCATGGAACGCGAAGCGCCAGCCGAGCGCCGGCGCATCCGCGATATAGCCGGCGAAACCGCCGAGCACGACCCCGACATAAATCGCCGCCTGATGGACTCCCACCGCCTTGGCGCGGGTGGCGGCCCCGTGGTGTTCGGCGATGAGGGCGAGGCCCGCGGGAATATAGAACGCTTCGCTGATGCCCATCGCGGTGCGTGCCCACAGCAGCTGGTCGTAGGTCGTGGCGGTGCCGGTGAGCCAGGTCACGACCGACCATGCGAGGAGGCTCGCGACCACGATCGCCTTGCGCCCGAACCGGTCGGCGAGCAGGCCTACGGCGGGACTGAGGATGGCGTAGGCCCACTTGAATTGTCCCAGCATGAATCCCCAGTGGGCGTCGGTGCCGATGGTCGGGATGGCGGCCATCATCGATGTTTTCATCGACGCGACCATTTGGCGGTCGAAATAATTGAGGAGCGCGACGGGGGCGAGGAGGGCGACGGCGGTCCAGGCGGCGCGCAGACGGGGATCGGGGGCGGAGGAGTTCATGGGAGCGGACGCGGAGGGTGCGTTGCCGCAGTCTAGCGTGGATCGGTGCCGGCGTGGTAGGCCCCGTATCGACGTTGCGGCGGTATCATGGCGTGTCGGAGCCTCGGGCCCGGAACCATAGAGGCTCGTCCCGTCGTCGCCACGTCGCGGCAGGGGCGGCCGTCAAGGAGTTGAAAGTGGCGAAGATCAAGGTCAAGAACCCCGTCGTCGAGATGGACGGGGACGAAATGACGCGCATCATTTGGCAGCGGATCCGCGAAAAGCTCATCCTGCCGTACCTCGACATCGACCTGAAGTACTACGACCTCGGGATCGAGTCGCGCGATGCCACGAACGACCAGATCACCATCGATTCGGCGAACGCCACGAAGCAGTACGGGGTGGCGGTCAAATGCGCCACGATCACGCCCGACGAGGCCCGGGTCAAGGAATTCGGCCTCAAGCAGATGTGGAAGTCTCCCAACGGGACCATCCGCAACATCCTCGACGGCACGATCTTCCGCGAGCCGATCATCTGCCGCAACGTTCCGCGTCTGGTAGGGCACTGGGAGCAGCCGGTGGTGGTGGCCCGTCACGGTTTCGGCGACCAGTACCGCGCGCAGGATTTCGCGTTTCCGGGCGCCGGCACGCTGACCCTGTCGTGGACTCCTGCCGCGGGGGGCGACCCGATTGTCCGTGAAATCATCCAGACCAAGGGTGGCGGCGTCGCGCTGGGGATGTTCAACCTCGATTCGAGCATCGAGGGCTTCGCCCGCGCGTGCATGACCTATGCACTGGGTCGCAACTATCCGGTCTACCTTTCCACCAAGAACACCATCCTCAAAGCCTACGATGGCGCGTTCAAGAACATCTTCCAGCGTGTCTACGACAGCGAGTTCAAGGACCGGTTCGAGGCGAAGGGACTCACCTACGAGCACCGTTTGATCGACGACATGGTGGCCGCCAACCTCAAGTGGACCGGCGGATACCTTTGGGCGTGCAAGAACTACGACGGGGACGTGCAGTCCGACACGGTCGCCCAGGGCTACGGCTCGCTGGGTTTGATGACGTCCGTGCTCACGAGCCCGGATGGCTCCACGGTGGAAGCGGAGGCCGCGCACGGCACGGTCACGCGCCACTTCCGGATGCACCAGCAGGGCAAACCGACGTCCACCAACCCGATCGCCTCGATCTACGCGTGGACGCGAGGCTTGCAGTACCGCGGCAAGTTCGACGACACCCCCGACGTGGTTGCGTTCGCCGAAACCCTCGAGAAGGTGTGCGTCGATGTGGTGGAGAGCGGCCGCATGACCAAGGACTTGGCGATCTTGATCGACAAGGACCATCCGTGGCGGACGACCGACGAGTTCCTCGACGACATCGATGCGGGTCTCAAAGCCCGGATGTAGGTGGATGGTTCGGGCGAGGTGGCTCGTCCCGATTCCAACGGAACAACGGCTCCCCCGGCCCATCGGCCGGGGGAGTTTTGTTGTCCATGGCCGATTTGGAAACGCCCAAGCCCCGTCGGAATACTGTGTTTCAAATATACACCCATGGGTACTATTCGATCAACACACGCCGGTGGACACGCCTTTCCGATTTCGGGGGAAACAGGTGTGGTGAGGGATTTGTTTTCCCGGCGGGTTGGATTGCGCGAAGCCTTGGATCAATTGTTGTCCGGAACCATGCCCAATTGTGTGGGGTGGGCCGTTCCGGAAACCGTGGCCGGCGTGTGTTTCAACAAAAGAGGGTCGAAACAATGAAACACCAGGAAACGGGGAGGCGATTCGCGCGCCTATCCCTATTGGTCGGCTTCGCGATATCGATGTTCGGCGTCGGGGTGGCCCACGCGGACACTTGGGATTTCACCTATGTAGGAAGCGGATACGGTTCTCCCTCGACCGATCAAGTCGTTCAACACAATAATCCCGCGACGGCCATCGGACAGTTGTTCGGGAACTTTGTGGACCAGGATCGGGTCGCGGTGACGGGCGGCTATCTGGAAATTATGGTCGGGCAGGTCACCGGAACGTTCAATCTGTCGGGAACCTACACGTTGTCGGGATTCAACGTGAAACCGCCTTCAGGAAATAGGTTCCTTTACAA
>JBJTRZ010000469.1:0-6217 GCA_046076415.1 Armatimonadota bacterium | reverse complement strand
GGCGCTCGCCGCCGGCCATCGGATGCCCAGGAATCAAATTGGGATGACGCTCCGCACGCCGCGCAATCGGCTCCTTCACCGACGTCACATCCGTCACGACCACGTGCTCCGGCACCCGGGCCAGCACATCCGCGAGCACGGCATCCACATACGCCGGCGGAGCGCACACGACCACCAAATCCACCCCGACGATCGCGTCCTCGAGGGTCTCCGACACACCGCCCAGCGCACCCCGCGCCAGCGCCGTGGTGGCCGCCTCGCGGTCCGGATCCCAGCCGGCGACACGGCAACCCGCGGCACGCGACGCGAGCCCGATCGCGGCACCGATCATACCGGTGCCGAGCACGGCGAGCGCCTTGAACGGAGGGTCGGAATCTTCCATACGAATACGATCCGGAAAAAAAACGGGGGATGCCATTCTGGCATCCCCTCGATGGGCCGGGCAGGATTCGAACCTGCGTAGGCTTGCGCCGACGATTTTACAGACCGCCTCCTTTAGCCACTCGGACACCGACCCGCGTATCTTCCATCAAGCTGGCGACAGGATTCGAACCCGCGACCCGCTGTTTACAAAACAGCCGCTCTACCACTGAGCTACACCAGCACAGGGCAACCGGAAGACGCAGCCGTGATGCTACCATCCAACGCGGGCCCACGCAACGCGCTTCAAGGCCGAAACACGCGGTCATTTCCCCCAAAGCACCGACGGTCGCACCTCGCGCCGTGCCTCCTCGAATCCGCGTCCATCGAACGGCAAGCGCCCCTCCATCTCCGCCGTCGGATCCGACTCCAGAAACGGAACCGGGCAACCATCTCCCCATGCCACCCGCCACCGCACCCGCTCGCCGCACCGTTCCAACTCCCCCCGCACCATGCCGACCAAGTCCCGGTCGATGGCTTCGATTTCCGCCAGATGCCGATCGGGATCCGCGGCCATACGGCGAAGGTGCACCCATACCACGGCGTCCCCGCGATCGAGGCGCTGCTTGACCGCCTGCGCGCGACGTCGGCATGCCTCCTCGATGTCGCCCAGGGAGTCGATCGGTACCGGGCGCATGCCGAGCCCGCGCCCGAGCCCCAAAAAGGAGGCATCCGACCCGACCGCACTCCAACCCGGCGGAACCCTCCCCGGAGGCACCCATGCCGTCCCCGGTGCGCACGGCCATAGGCACAACCACGGCGCAGCGCCTGCATCGACCCTCCGTCGATTCGCCGGCAAGCGCGACAGGATCTCCATCGAGTCCCAGACGATTCCCGCCAGGTCTTCGGCTCCATCGCCCTCGGGGAGCGACTCGGAAACGGAAGTTCCGTCGAAATCCTCCGGCGTCCGGCAATGGAGGATGCGCCCGGCGGCGTCGGTTCCGCGCAACACGGCTCCCGTCGCGTCCGCGAACCAGCGCCATTTCCGCGACCACAAGGGCTCAAGGGCGGCGATGATCTCGGCAAGTTCCCTTCCCGCAGGCATGGGTGCGACGCCCAGCAACGACTCGGAAGTCCCCGTCGCGATCGGCGCACGGAACGCGAGATCCCGACCAGCGAGCGGAACCTCGAGCGCCGACGCCTCCAAGGGCCCCCGCGCCGGCGGATAGGGAACGTCAAACCCGGCCAATGCGCACCATCGTCCCGGGTCGCCGGCATCGAGGTCATTGTCCCACCGCACGCGCAGCAATCGGCCAACCCGCGCCAACGCATCCAAGTTCCGCACCGCGGCGCATTGCAGGGGCGTGCGGTCGTCGAGCGCCGGTTCGGGCGCATCGGCGGGTCCGTCGACGACGAGCATCACGGTGGGAAGCATCGTCGCAAAGGATACCGCGGCGGACGTGTTGGGGGAATCGGGTCAGGCGGCGATCGAATCGTCGCGCACCGCGGCCTCGGGCTTGGCATCCCGGTCGGGCAGCATACGGATCAAGCGGGCGGGAACCCCTCCAACCAGCGCACGGGGTGGAACATCCTTGGTCACCACGGCTCCGGCGGCGACGACCGCACCACGTCCGATCACGACCCCCTTGAGGACGGTTACTCGGGCACCCAGCCAAACCCCATCCTCGAGGATCACCGGTTCGGGGTGACCGGGCTTGGAATGATCGTCCACATCATGGAAATCCGAATCCATGATCAAGGAGTAATTTCCAATCGCGCAGTCGTTGCCGATACGAACTTCGCGCGCCGCGCCGATCGAACATCCACTGTTGATGAAGCAATTGTCGCCGATGGTCAACACCGCGCCCTGCGCGGCCGCGAGCTCCACGGGAACGTGTTGTCCGCTGATGCGAATGCGGGCTCCGATGCGCATATTGCCGGCACCGCTCACCAGCACGCGCCCCATGACCCGCGGCAGCACTCCCAACGATGCGGTTCCACGCAGGTACCAACGTCCCCGCGCGACCTCGGCCACCTTGCGGATCATCCCCCGCATGTCATGCTTCGCCATCGAACGTTCGCTCCCAGTCCACTCGACCCATGGCAGAAGTCATGCCGCGTCGTCGCCATCGCCGAGCCGGGAATCGAAACCCGCGATGGGAATGTCGGCGCCCCGCGGCCCCTTCACCACGCCGGGAGCCCGATGCAGCGTGGCCAGCGCTCCCCGAAGCGCGGTCAGGTCGCCCCCGCCGCCCTCGAGCGCACGGGCGAACGCACGATCCCGGGCGCGCTCCCGCGCTCCGGACAACCATTCCCAGAGTGCGAGGACCGCAAGAAAAAAGCAAAGAATCGGCGCGAAGGGACGCAGCAACCACGCGAGGCCGAGCGCCAGCGTGGCTCCCGAGGCGATCGCGGTCCGTCTTTGCCCCGCCGCCGTGGACAGGTCGAACCACGCGGCGACGCGCTGGTACCACCCGGAGCGTTCCCCCACGACGGATTCCTCGTTGGCGGCCGGCGAGCCCGGGTCCGGCCGCTTTCCACGGGCGCGTCCACACGCAAGGCATGCCGGGTCCGTCGCGAGCAAGGCAGCCCCGCAGCCCGGGCAAGGTTGTCGTTCCATGCCCTTCGGACCCGAGCCGGGGCGATCGGGTTGCAGCACCGTGATCAGGCGGTGGCGAGGCCCATCGCCGCGAGCCACGCACGCATCTTGGTCGCACGAGCCGCGTCTTGATCGGGGATCGCGATCGGTCGCCCACGGCAGTCGAGGATTAGGCCCACTTCGCCGCCCTGAACGGTGAACGTCGCCGGGCGTCCCTTGCCCTGCCCCAAGTCGAATCCCTTGGCGGGCGTGCACGCGACCTCCGCCGATTCACCATGCCCCAGCGGAAGCACCTTGATCTCCCCGAAGCGCACCGACACCGACTCGCCGTTGAACTGCACGGTCAGGCATTCGTCGCCGTCCTTGGCCGTGCCCACCGGCGCGATGCAATCGGCGAGCCGGATCAGACAGTCCTTCTCGAAGACTTGGGTGGCGGCCTCGGGCAGCAACGTCGAAAGGATTCCCAGCTGGGGCATCATGAAGATCGAGTCCTTCGCCAGCGTCGTCAAGCCCTCCGGAGCATAGGCGTCCATCAGCATCAACGCGGTCTGCGCGAATTCCGGCGCGTGGGCGAGGACCCCGCCCGAGCCGATGATCATGTCGAGCGAGAACATGTCGACGAGCGTCTTGCCGGACGCCTGCTGCTCGAATATCTCGGAAATATCGCGCTGTTGCTGCACGCCGACCATTTCCCGGGCCAGGGATTTGTGGTGCTCGAACGCGAGGCGAAGCGCTTCGCGCGCCGCCGCCTGTTCGATCTGCAGGTCGCGCAGGTTTTGCGGAATCGTGGTCGGCCGCACCATTTTGTTGCGCAGCTGGTTGCGGATGTAGGCGTCGGACTCCTCGAACGGCAACCAGCGCTTGATGTTGGGCAGACCCGCCTCGGTCAGCACGTTGCAGATCGAGTAGCTCATGCCCAGATTGGCGGAGACGGTGCGGTTGTAGGTGCCCTTGAAAACGGAGAACACATCGGTGGTGGCTCCGCCGATATCGACTCCGAGGATGTTTATGCCGCGCTGACGCGCGATCTCCTCCATGATCTTGCCCACCGCGTTCGGGGTGGACATGATCCCCGAGCTCGTCCAGGTGGTGAGTTTGCCGTAACCGGGCGCCTGCTGCATCACGTGTTCGAGGAACAGCTCGTGGATCGCCTCGCGGGCGGGTCCGAGGTTCTCCCGGGCCAGCGTCGGCCGCAGGTTCGGCACCTCGCGCACGTCGACCGTATCGTCGAGGGTGGAATGCACCGAGGGACGCATCTTCTCGCTGCCGGCGAAGATGACCGGGAGTTTGAGCCCGATTCCCAGGCGCGGCTTGGGATCGGCGGAGCGCAGGATTTCCGCGATCTCCTGCACCTGCGGAACCACGTTGCCGTCGTCCGTCCCCCCGGACATCAGGATCATGTCCGGTCGCAACGCGCGAATGCGCTCGACCTTCTGGTGCTCCTTGCGGCCATCGTTGATCGCCAGAACATCCATGATGATCGCGCCCGCACCGAGCGCGGCACGTTCGGCCGATTCCGCGGACATTTCCTTGACCACGCCGGCCACGGTCATCTGCAGCCCCCCGCCCGCCGACGAGGTCGAGAGGTAGAGGTCCACGCCGTTCACGGCGTCGGTGGCGGGCGTGCTCGGCCTGCCTTCATCGCCGAGAATACGCTTGCCCGTGAGATCCTCGAGTTCGCGCATCGCGTTGGTCACCCCAACCGTCACATCGTCGAACGGCGCTTCGACCGTGGTGGGGGCTTCCCCGCGGGAGACGAGTCGATAGACGCCATCGGGTTGGCGTTCGATCAGGATCGCCTTGGTCGTGGTGGAGCCACAATCGGTGGCCACGATCGATCGAACGTTCTCGGATGTGAACTCGGGCATGCCGGATTGTAGCACGGGGGACCTTCGCCGGGGAGTCCGTTCCCGGGGGAAGGAGGCCGACGGACGCGCGTCGCAATCGTCACCGGGAAAACCAGATGATCCACGGCCTCAATCATGTCACCGTCCGCGCTCCGCGCCCGCTGCTCGACACCGTCCGCGACTTTTACTGCGACGTGCTCGGGCTCGTCGAGGGAGATCGCCCCCCCTTCGGCGGCTTCGGCTGGTGGCTGTATCCGCAATCGGGCACGACCGCGGCGGTGCATCTGTTCGAGCAGTCTCCCGACGACACGCGATCGCTCGACGGCATCAACACCTTCGACCACTTCGCGTTCACCGCCAGCGGCCGCATGTTGGTCGAGGCCTCGCTGGCCGATCGCGGAATCCCCTTCCACCGTTCCGAAGTTCCCGGACGTTCCCTGATCCAGTTGTTCCTGAAAGATCCGGCGGGGAACACGGTCGAATTGGTTTTCCGGGATGCCGACGCCTGATCGTCCCCGGGGACCATTGCGCGTCGGGGCAACCGTGCTCGGCATTTGGGCACTCGCCTCGATGGTCGGGGGAATTGTCGGCACGTGCATCGGTTCCCTGCCCGATGCGAGCGCGTTCGCCGTGCTCTCCCCCGTGTTCGCGGTGATGTTCGGAATCGGGCTCGCTCCGGCAACCTTGCCGGCCGTCGCGGCTTTCTGGTGGATCTATCCGGATTTCGTGCGCACCCGCGCCCGCCGGATCCCATTCCTCATGCTGGCAACGGGAGTCGGCTGGCTGATCGGAACGGGTTACCTCCGCATTTGGCTCGCCACCGATGCCGATCCCTACGGTGTGCTCGGTCGGGCGGCCCCGTGGGGCTGCGCCGTGGGTGGCCTCGTCGCGGCGCTGCGAATCCACCAAGCTCGTCGCCACGAACGTACGCTCTCCGCGCAGGAATGAACGGCCAATCCGTCAGGCGGGCTTGACCACCACCGCCCGCCCCTTGCCGATCGCGATTTCCGTGGCGCCGTCGGACCGCTTGCGTGCCCTGCCACCGCGTACAAGCCAGTCGTCGCCGGGCGCAAGCACCAACGGTTCGCCGGCAAGGGAGCGGATGCGCGCCTCGAGCACACGCCCGGCGTCCCAAGCGATATCCACCACGAACCCGCCCCGGGCGCGCAGGCCCGTCACATCGCCACGCGCCCAGTCCGGAGGCAGGGCAGGAAGCAGCCGAAGAACGCCGCCGTGGCTTTGGAGCAGCATTTCGGCGATGGCGGCGCAGGCCCCGAAGTTCCCATCGATCTGGAATGGCGGATGGGCGCAGAACAGGTTTGGATAGGTTCCGCCCCCATCGACCATGTCGTAACCGGTTCCCGCCGTGGGCCGAAGGAAGCGCCGCAGCACGCGCGCGGCGCCGGCGCCG
>JBJTRZ010000468.1:0-4112 GCA_046076415.1 Armatimonadota bacterium | reverse complement strand
TGCGTAGAAGCGGTAGTAATCGGTCTGCGAGATGGGGTCGTACTTGTGCGTGTGGCATTTGGCGCAGCCCATGGTGAGGCCCATCCAGACCTGCACCGTGGTGTCGACTCGGTCCTTGACGGCGAGTTGGCGGAACTCCTCGTCGTCGGTGCCCCCTTCGTCGTTGGTCATCGTCATGCGGTGGAACGCGTTGGCGACACGCTGGGCGGGGGTGGCGCCGGGAAGCAGGTCGCCGGCGAGCTGTTCCTCGGTGAAACGGTCGAACGGTTGGTCGGCGTTGAGCGCGTCGATGAGCAGATCGCGCCAGCGCCACATCGGTCGCGACAGGTCCTTTTCATAGCCTTTGGTGTCGGCGTAGCGGGCCAGGTCCATCCAAAGGCGGGCCTGATGTTCGCCGTAGCGCGGGGACGCGAGCAATCGATCGACCACACGTTCCCACGCGCCCGGCTTTCGGTCCGCCACGAACGCCTCGACCTCGGAGGGTGTCGGCGGAAGTCCGATCAGGTCGAGGGAGGCGCGCCGAATCAACGTGCGGCGGTCGGCTTCCGGGGACAAATCGAGCCCCTTGGCGCGCAGCGCCGTGCGCAGGAGCGCGTCGATCGGGGAAACATCGCCCGTGGCGGGCACTTTCGGAAGCACGATGGGGCGGAACGCCCAGTGCGCGCTCCACGGCGCCCCGGCCGCGCTCCAGCGCTTCAGGAGTTCCGTTTCCGCCGGAGTCGGCGCATGGGAATGGGCGCGCGGCGGCATGTGCGCCGGGTCGTTCGGTGGCAGTGCGATGCGCTCGGCGATGCGGGCGGCCACGGCACGCGAAACCGGCTGGTCGAGGCGCAGCCCGGCCTTGCGCGTGGCGGGATCGGGGCCGTGGCAGGGTAGGCAGGCGGTGGCGAGAACCGGGCGCACGTCGCGGACGAAATCCGGCGGCGCGTTCCTGGCAGCGCGCGGGGCGTCGCGCGGGACTCCGGCGGCCACCGCGGCGCAGGCGAGCAGCACGGCGGGGGCGGCAAACGACAGACGGGTGGTGGGATTCATCGGATAGCGGCTCGGGGGTGCGGAACGTCCCGTTGCATTATGCCGTGGACCCGCGCTTCGCTTTGTCTTCCGGGTTCCGTTCCCCCCAAGCGTAGAGCGAGGGTAGCACGAGGAGGGTGAGGGTGGTCGAGGAAAGCAGGCCTCCGATCACCACGGTGGCGAGCGGTTTCTGCACTTCGGCACCGGCGCCGGTGGCCAGCGCCATGGGCAGGAAGCCGATTCCGGCGACGCTGGCGGTCATGAGCACGGGCCGCAGGCGGGCGACCGCACCCTCCACCACGGCGTCGCGGAGCGGAGTGCCGTTCGCGCGCAGGTCGTTGATGAAACTCACCAACACGACTCCGTTGAGCACCGCGATACCCGCCAGCGCGATGAACCCGATCCCGGCGGGAATCGAGAACGGCATGCCGCGCAGGGCAAGCGCACCAACGCCCCCGGTGATGGCGAGCGGAATTCCGGTGAAAACGAGCGACGCCTGTCGAATGCTGCCAAATGTTGAGAACAGAAGCAGGAAAATCAGCAGGAAGGCGATCGGGGTGGTGACCGCGAGCCGTGCCCGACCGCTCTTCAATTGTAAGAACGTTCCCGCGTATTCGATCCGGTACCCCACGGGAGGGTGGTAGTCACGCTCCAATAGTTGCTGAACGTCCTCCGCGAGGGACCCCAAATCCCGTCCACGCGCATTGGCTTGGATGGCGATGCGCCGCTGGCCGTTTTCCCGCGAGATTTGGATCGGTCCCTCGACCTGCTCGATCCGCGCGAGTCGGGAAAGCGGCACGAGCGCGCCCGCGGACGTCGCCACCGGCACGCGCGCGATCGCTTCCGAATCCGATCGATGCTCCGGGGCGAGGCGCACCGCCACGTCGATGCGGGTTGCGCCATCGGAAACGGTGGTGGCGACCGCTCCGCCCACGGCCGCCGCGATCACATCGTTGACGGCATCCACCCGAACGCCGTATCGCGCGAGGGCTTCCCGGTCCAGCGTGATCCGCAGCTGCGGAAGTCCCACGGTCGATTCCGCCTGGACATCCACCGCGCCGGGGACTTGCTCCACCAACCGTACGATTTTCGCCGCATCGCGGGCCAGCACCGCCGGGTCGGGACCGAACAATTGAATGCCAAGGTCCGAGCGCTGCCCGACGCCCGCCAGCATTTCGCCCATCCGCATTTGGATGGGTTGCGTGAGGGACGTTTCCACGCCCGGAATCCGATCGAGCGCCGCGGCGACCCGGTCGACCAGTGCCGCCTTGCTCCGCGCCTTGCGCCACTGAGAGGGCGGAGTCAACTCGATCATGATGTCGGTCTGATTTATCAACATCGGGTCGGTGGCGACCTCGGGGCGCCCGATTCGGGTCACGATCTTCGCGATCTCATCGGGGAATTGCGCGCGCAGATACCCTTCGGCGACGGTGGCGCGTTGGATCACCTCGTCGAGCGCGATCGACGGCGGGTAAATCGCTTCCACGGCGATCGCGCCTTCGTCGAGCTGCGGGACGAATTCGCTGCCGAGGCGGGGGAAGGTCCATGCCGCGAGCGCGAACGCGCAGGCCGCCGCGATCGAGGGGACGAGCGGTCGCCCCACGGTGGCCCGCAGCAACGGTCGATAGGCCGCCTCGAGCCGGTGCAGCACGGGATGTTCTTGCTCGACATCGGCACGCAGGAAACGGCCGCACAACGCGGGCACCAGGGTCAGGGACAGGGCGAGTGCTCCGGCGAGGGCGAACAGCACCGTCAGGCCCATCGGCCGGAACATCTTCCCCTCCACGCCTTCGAGGGCGAGAATGGGCAGATACGCGGCCATGATGATGACCACGCCGGCGATCGAAGGCTTGAGCACCTCGCGGGCGGCGGCGAGCACGATGGCCTTGCGCTCCTCGCCGTTTGCGGACGTGCCCGTCCGCGCATGGTGCCCGGCGAGTCGGCGCACGGCGTTTTCGACAATGATCACCCCGCCGTCCACCACCAGCCCGAAATCGATCGCTCCGAGGCTCATCAGGTTGGCGGACACGCCGAACGCATGCATGGCCGTCACGGCGATCAGCATGGCCACGGGGATCATGCTGGAGACGATCAGCCCGGCGCGCAGCTGGAGGAGGAACAGGAACAGGACCACCACCACCAAGGCTCCGCCCTCGGCGAGGTTGCGCAGCGCGGTCTCGAGCGTGCGTTCGATGAGTTTCGAACGGTCGAGGAACCCGGGCATGCGCGTTCCCTCGGGCAGGGATTTGGAAATGCTGCGGATGCGATCCTTGACCCGCTCCACCACGATCCGGCCGTTCTCGCCGATCAGCAGCAGGTTCATCGCCACCACCTGCTCCCCGCGGCCATCGGCGGTGATCGCGCCCTGGCGCACCATCGGCGCGTCCACGATGCTCGCCACGCGGCCCAATGTCACCGGCACGCCCTCGTGGGTGCCGAGCACGACGCGCCGCAAATCGTCCGGATCCTCCAAACGTCCGATGCCCCGCACGAGCCGCTGCTCGCCGCCCTGGGAGATCGTCGCCGCCCCGGCGTCGGAGTTGGATTGGGATACGGCCTCCACGACGCGGGAGACATCGACCCCGTAGGCGCGCAGCCGATCCGGATCGAGCCGAACTTCGATGCGCCGGACCGCGCCGCCCCAAGTGTTGACCTCGGCGAGCCCGGGCACCGTGAGCAGGTTGGGGCGCACGACCCAGTCCATCAAATGGCGCCGTTCCATGAGCGGAAGGTCGGGGTTGTCCAGGAAGACGTAATAGAGTTCGCCGAGCCCGGTGGTAACGGGGCCCATTTCGGGAAGGATGCCCGGGGGCATCGCGGGGCGCGCCGCCTCGAGGCGTTGCGCGACCAAGCTGCGGACGAAATGCAGATCCGTGCCCTCGGAGAACACCAGGGTGATCTGGCTGAGCCCGAATTGGGAAATGGATCGGGTTTCCGCGATGCGCGGCAGACCGGCGAGGGCCATCTCGAGCGGGAACGTGATGCGGCGCTCGACCTCCTCGGCACCGAGCGCGGGAGCGACGCAGTTGACCTGCACCTGAACGTTCGTGACATCGGGCACCGCGTCGATGGTGAGGCGAAGCGCGTTGCCGATCCCGATC
>JBJTRZ010000467.1:0-2973 GCA_046076415.1 Armatimonadota bacterium | reverse complement strand
ACAAACATCCCCGGCGGCCCAAACCTGCATACCTGTGTCGGGCCGCCGAGGCCGAAGGCACTTGCCTGCCATCATGCGCTCCATGCCCGACCGCGAGCCGTTTCCCATCGGCAACAACAAGGCACTGTTCGTCGACCACCTTCACGTGGAACGCGCGCAGGGGGTTCGCCTGCGGTTGCACCCTCCCACCAAAACCGGTGAACGCTTGCTGGTGTCGGACCGCCCTTGGGAGGACGCAACCCTGAACTGGTTCGGGGTCCTAAAGGATGGCCGCCGATATCGGATGTGGTACGAGGCCTACGATGTCGCCGGATGGCCGACCAGCGACGACACGTCCTTTTGCCATGCGGAATCCGACGATGGAATCCACTGGCGAAAAACCAACCTTGGCCTGACGCGGTACCGGGGCGTGCGCGACACGAACATTCTCTTTCGCCAGATCGGAGGGGAAGGGTATCGTTCGCGTGTCCACGGAGCCTGTGTCTATCTCGATCCCAACGCGCCCAGGGCAGAGCGTTACAAGTGTGTCTCCCAAGGACAGTTTCACGTGCCATCGGGTCCTCCGCACCGCATCGCGGGCATGACATCGCCCGACGGCCTGCATTGGAAGCGATTGCCGCGACCCATTTGCGATGGTTTCGCCGATAGCCAGTACTCCGCGTTTTCAAACGGCACCACCGGCGAAACGTTTCTCTACGGCCGAGTGGCGGGACGTGGCGGACGGGCGATCGGTAGTGCGCACGCGCGGGAATTCGCGGCTTTTCCGCCCCTCGAACGGACACTGGAAACCCATTCCGCGGAACCCGCGGGGGTGGACCTGTACAACCCGGCCTGCATGCCCTACCCCGGGGAAACCCATCTTTACCTGATGTTTCCAAGCGTTTTCCGACACGCCTCGGACACCCTGGACATCCATCTCGCCGTCAGCCGCGATGGCCGCAACTGGACTTGGCCCGCGCCGGATTCGCCGTTCATCCCGCTGGGCCCATCCGGATCGTTCGATTCCGGCAGTCTCTACATGGGAAATGGTGGATGCCTGCCCACGCGCGATGGATGGTCGCTCTATTACAGTGGATCCCCGCTGCGCCATGCCGAGGTCGAGTTGGACAAACTCGCGGATCCGGCGAATCGACGCGTGATATCCCGGGCGGTCGCCCAGCCCGATCGATTGGTCTCGGCCGCCGCGGACCCGGGAGGCGGCCGTCTCACAACCACGGCGCTGATCCCGGGACCCGGTCCGCTTCGAATACTTGGTTCCACGTCGCGGCACGGTTCCATACGGGTCGAGATGGTGGATGCCGCTGGCAACCCCATCGCGGGCTTCCGCGCGCGTGATTGCATACCGATGTCCGGAGACCAGAAATGGGGGGAGGTACGCTGGCGCCCGGGGATCGGTGGCGCTCCCGCACCCACAGGGGCCCTGCGCCTGATATTCGAGCTACGCGATGCGCGGATACATGGTTTTCGGTTCGGGCCGACCTAGCTTCCCGGCACCGGACTTCCGCCAAGGGGATTTTCCCTAATCGACCGAATCGGGTTCCACCGGGGCGAGCACCAGCGCGGTCCGGTTCGGAAGGTACAGCCGCACGTGCGGGGCCTCGTCTTCCATAAACCATGCGAAGACGCCATCGAGGGCTCCCCGGCCGAATCCCCCGAATTCCGTCGCGTCCGTATTGAGCACGATGCGATGGTCCGCGGAACGCGCGACCGGCACTTCCACTCCCTCCCAAGCCCGTTCCGGGTGGAGGTTGGCAACAAAGGTCCAACCTCCGCGATGAAAGGCCAGCACCCCTCGGCCGTCGTCGGAACGCGTCCATTCCGGGAAGGCCCCGCCGGGCAACCCAATGTCTCCCAATACTCCGAGCATCGCTTGCTCGAAACGCTCCAGTTCTCCGTAACGCAGGGAAGGATCGCGCGCGAGCCCCCACTGGCGGCGCGCGTAATCCACGGACCAGTGATTGCCTTCCCGCGGTAGGTCCACCCATTCCGGATGCCCGAACTCGTTGCCGAGGAACGTCAGCCACGCTTCCCCGCCCGCGGCGAATGTCAACAAGCGCATCAACTTGTGCAGCGCGATTCCGCGATCGATCCTCGGGTCGTCCACGGCCTTCGACATGCCCGTGTACATCGCGTCGCCCATGAGGCGAAATGCGAACGATTGATCACCGACGATGCATTGGTCATGGCTTTCCAGATAAGCGACATGCCGTTCGTCGGGCCGCCGATTCAGCAGGAATTCCTGGATGCGCGATGGGAGCCACTGTTCGTCACGGACATCGCGCAGGAGGTTTCCCCACGCATCGGGCAACCCCATGGCCATGCGGAAGTCGAATCCAAGGCCTCCCTCGGCCACCGGACGGGCAAGGCCGGGCATTCCGCTCACATCTTCGGCCGACGTGGTCGCCCCGGGCTTCAATTCGTGCACGAGCTCGTTCGCCGCTTGGAGGTAGCGCAGGGCATCCTCGTCGACGTTGTCCCCGAAGTAGTCGTCGTAGGATCCAAAGGTCCGCGCGATGCCATGGTCGCGGTAAAGCATCGACGTGACTCCATCGAAACGGAAGCCATCGAAACCGAATTCCTCGATCCAGTAGCGCAGATTGGACAGCAGGAACTCGACGACCCGGTCGTTCCCGTAGTCGAAAAGCCGCGAATCCCAACTCGGATGGTACCCACGGGGCCCGGTATGGAAGAACTGCCCCTCGGTGCCGTCGAATCGATTGATGCCCTCGCGAACGTTCGTGACCGCATGGCTATGCACCAAATCCATCCAAACGGCGATTCCGCGAGCATGCGCTTCCCGGATCAATCCACGCAGATCGTCGGGAGTGCCGAATCGAGCCGTGGGCGCGAAGAAGGACGATACGTGGTAACCGAAACTGGCGTAGTACGGGTGCTCCTGGACCGCCATCAACTGGAGGGTGTCGTATCCCAGTTGGGCGATTCGGTCGAGTTGCGTGGCCGCGAAGGAGCGCC